>NZ_JANEWI010000047.1:0-32512 GCF_028069775.1 Citrobacter sp. Igbk 17
ACGAAGGCCGTGCTGGTGAGAACGTTGGTGTTCTGCTGCGTGGTATCAAACGTGAAGAAATCGAACGTGGTCAGGTACTGGCTAAGCCGGGCTCTATCAAGCCGCACACCAAGTTCGAATCTGAAGTGTACATTCTGTCCAAAGACGAAGGCGGCCGTCATACTCCGTTCTTCAAAGGCTACCGTCCGCAGTTCTACTTCCGTACTACTGACGTGACGGGTACCATCGAACTGCCGGAAGGCGTAGAGATGGTAATGCCGGGCGACAACATCAAAATGGTTGTTACCCTGATCCACCCGATCGCGATGGACGACGGTCTGCGTTTCGCAATCCGTGAAGGCGGCCGTACCGTTGGCGCGGGCGTTGTTGCCAAAGTAATGAGCTAATTGCCGATAACATTTGACGCAATGCGCAATAAAAGGGCATCATTTGATGCCCTTTTTGCACGCTTTCACACCAGAACCTGGCTCATCAGTGATTTTTTTTGTCATAATCATTGCTGAGACAGGCTCTGAAGAGGGCGTTTAGTCCGAAACGCACCAGAGCATTTCGGTTTGGATCGCCTCGCTTACGCGGGGTGAAAATGTTTGTAGATACTTCTGACAGGTTGGTTTATGAGTGCGAATACCGAAGCTCAAGGAAGCGGGCGCGGCCTGGAAGCGATGAAGTGGGTTGTTGTCGCTGTATTGCTGCTTGTAGCTATCGTTGGCAACTACCTCTATCGTGACATGATGCTGCCGCTGCGTGCGCTGGCCGTAGTGATTCTGATTGCCGCAGCGGGTGGTGTCGCGCTGTTGACTACAAAAGGTAAAGCGACCGTTGCTTTTGCCCGTGAAGCGAGAACCGAAGTCCGTAAGGTCATTTGGCCAACTCGCCAGGAAACGCTGCACACCACGCTGATCGTTGCTGCGGTCACTGCGGTAATGTCACTGATCCTGTGGGGACTGGATGGTATTCTGGTTCGCCTGGTATCCTTTATCACTGGCCTGAGGTTCTAAGATGTCTGAAGCCCCTAAAAAGCGCTGGTACGTCGTTCAGGCGTTTTCCGGTTTTGAAGGCCGCGTAGCGACCTCGCTGCGTGAGTATATCAAGTTACAAAATATGGAAGAGTTGTTTGGTGAAGTCATGGTGCCGACTGAAGAAGTGGTCGAAATCCGTGGCGGCCAGCGTCGCAAAAGCGAGCGTAAATTCTTCCCGGGCTATGTACTGGTCCAGATGGTAATGAATGATGCAAGCTGGCACCTGGTGCGTAGCGTGCCGCGTGTGATGGGCTTTATCGGCGGTACATCTGACCGTCCGGCACCTATCAGCGACAAAGAAGTTGATGCGATCATGAACCGCTTGCAGCAGGTTGGTGATAAGCCACGTCCGAAAACGATGTTTGAGCCAGGTGAAATGGTTCGTGTTAGCGACGGTCCGTTCGCTGACTTTAACGGTGTGGTTGAAGAAGTGGATTACGAGAAGTCTCGTCTGAAAGTTTCCGTGTCTATCTTCGGTCGTGCGACTCCGGTTGAACTGGACTTCGCTCAGGTTGAAAAAGCCTAACACGTCGATCAAAAAAGCGACGATTTAATCGTTGCACAAGGCGCGAGATTGGAATACAATTTCGCGCCTTTTGTTTTTATGGATTCTGTCCGTAAAACGAATTTAATCACGGGGAGCCTCCTTGAGGCGCTATAACCCAACTAGAGGAATTTAGAATGGCTAAGAAAGTCCAAGCCTATGTCAAGCTGCAGGTTGCAGCTGGTATGGCTAACCCGAGCCCGCCGGTAGGTCCAGCACTGGGTCAACAAGGCGTGAACATTATGGAATTCTGCAAAGCGTTCAACGCAAAAACTGATTCCATGGAAAAAGGTCTGCCGATCCCGGTTGTTATCACCGTTTACGCTGACCGTTCTTTCACTTTCGTTACCAAAACGCCTCCGGCAGCAGTACTGCTGAAGAAAGCGGCTGGTATCAAGTCTGGTTCCGGTAAGCCGAACAAAGACAAAGTGGGTAAAATTTCCCGCGCTCAGCTGCAGGAAATCGCGCAGACCAAAGCTGCCGACATGACTGGTTCCGACATTGAAGCGATGACTCGCTCCATCGAAGGTACTGCACGTTCCATGGGCCTGGTAGTGGAGGACTAAGAAATGGCTAAACTGACCAAGCGCATGTCCGTGATCCGTGACAAAGTTGATGCTACTAAACAGTACGATATCAACGAAGCTATCGCTCTGCTGAAAGAGCTGGCCACTGCTAAATTCGTAGAAAGCGTAGACGTTGCCGTTAACCTCGGCATCGACGCACGTAAATCTGACCAGAACGTACGTGGTGCAACTGTACTGCCGCACGGTACTGGCCGTTCCGTTCGCGTAGCCGTATTTACCCAGGGCGCAAACGCTGAAGCTGCTAAAGCTGCAGGCGCTGAGCTGGTAGGTATGGAAGATCTGGCTGACCAGATCAAAAAAGGCGAAATGAACTTTGACGTTGTTATTGCTTCCCCGGATGCAATGCGCGTTGTTGGCCAGCTGGGCCAGGTTCTGGGTCCGCGTGGCCTGATGCCAAACCCGAAAGTTGGTACTGTAACGCCGAACGTTGCTGAAGCCGTTAAGAACGCTAAAGCAGGTCAGGTTCGTTACCGTAACGACAAAAACGGCATCATTCACACTACCATCGGTAAAGTGGATTTTGACGCTGACAAACTGAAAGAAAACCTGGAAGCTCTGCTGGTTGCGCTGAAAAAAGCTAAACCGACTCAGGCTAAAGGCGTGTACATCAAGAAAGTTAGCATCTCCACCACCATGGGTGCTGGTGTTGCCGTTGATCAGGCTGGTCTGAGCGCGTCTGCGAACGTCTAAGATTAGCTTTACGTGGGCGGTGATTTTGTCTACAATCTTACCCCCACGTTTCTGTTGAAATAAACAGAACTCTATGTGAGTCATCTGAATTGTAGCAAGGCAGCAATTGAGTGAATCGCCGGGAGTGTAGTTAACTACATGACCGGTGTGAGCGAGAGCAGCTAACGCGACTACAGTTCAAAGGACGAAGTCATAGACAAGATTTGTTCGTTGGAGCCTGGCCTATCCAGGCCTCCGTCGAAGACCGCAGGTGTTTCGTCAGAAACTTAATGCCCTGCGTAGACGGTGACAGAACGCTAAGATTATTTCTGATACTCTGGCTTGTTTCTGCTCACCGTATTTAGACGCTCTCTCCGTTGGGGGGAGTGAAGTGAGTTCCGGAACATGAGTTCCGGCAAACATCCAGGAGCAAAGCTAATGGCTTTAAATCTTCAAGACAAACAAGCGATTGTTGCTGAAGTCAGCGAAGTAGCCAAAGGCGCGCTGTCTGCAGTAGTTGCGGATTCCCGTGGCGTAACTGTAGATAAAATGACTGAACTGCGTAAAGCAGGTCGTGAAGCTGGCGTATACATGCGTGTTGTTCGTAACACCCTGCTGCGCCGCGTCGTTGAAGGTACTCAGTTCGAGTGCCTGAAAGACACGTTTGTTGGTCCGACCCTGATTGCATACTCTATGGAACACCCGGGCGCTGCTGCTCGTCTGTTCAAAGAGTTCGCGAAAGCGAATGCAAAATTTGAGGTCAAAGCCGCAGCCTTTGAAGGTGAATTGATCCCGGCATCGCAAATCGATCGCCTGGCAACTCTGCCGACCTACGAAGAAGCAATTGCACGCCTGATGGCAACCATGAAAGAAGCTTCGGCTGGCAAACTGGTTCGTACTCTGGCTGCTGTACGCGATGCGAAAGAAGCTGCTTAATCGCAGTTATCTTACTCAAGCATCTGCTTACGTATAAACTTATTCTGATTTTCAGGAACAATTTAAATGTCTATCACTAAAGATCAAATCATTGAAGCAGTATCCGCTATGTCCGTAATGGACGTTGTAGAACTGATTTCTGCAATGGAAGAAAAATTCGGTGTTTCCGCTGCTGCTGCTGTAGCTGTAGCTGCTGGCCCGGCTGAAGCTGCTGAAGAAAAAACTGAATTCGACGTAATTCTGAAAGCTGCTGGCGCTAACAAAGTTGCTGTTATCAAAGCAGTACGTGGCGCAACTGGCCTGGGTCTGAAAGAAGCTAAAGACCTGGTAGAATCTGCTCCGGCTGCCCTGAAAGAAGGCATCAGCAAAGACGACGCAGAAGCACTGAAAAAATCTCTGGAAGAAGCTGGCGCTGAAGTTGAAGTTAAATAAGCCAACTTTTCTGGTTGCAGCCTAAGAAATTAGGCTGATGGCTGGTGACTTTTTAGTCACCAGCCTTTTTGCGCTGTAAGGCGCCAGTAGCATTTCACACTGTTTGACTACTGCTGTGCCTTTCAATGCTTGTTTCTATCGACGCCTTAATATACTGCGACAGAGCGCCAGTTCTGTGTAAATCGCAATGAAATGGTTTAAGCGTGATAGCAACAGGCATTGCGGAAAGTATTCGATTTTCCGGTCAACAAAATAGTGTTGCACAAACTGTCCCTTCGTCGGACAGATGGGTCGACTTGTCAGCGAGCTGAGGAACCCTAATGGTTTACTCCTATACCGAGAAAAAACGTATTCGTAAGGATTTTGGTAAACGTCCACAAGTGTTGGACATACCTTATCTCCTTTCTATCCAGCTTGACTCGTTTCAGAAGTTCATCGAGCAAGATCCTGAAGGGCAGTATGGTCTGGAAGCAGCTTTCCGTTCCGTTTTCCCGATTCAGAGCTACAGCGGTAATTCCGAGCTGCAATACGTCAGCTACCGCCTTGGCGAACCGGTGTTTGACGTTCAGGAATGTCAGATCCGTGGCGTGACCTATTCCGCACCGCTGCGCGTAAAACTGCGTCTGGTGATCTACGAGCGCGAAGCGCCGGAAGGCACCGTAAAAGACATTAAAGAACAAGAAGTCTACATGGGCGAAATTCCGCTCATGACTGACAACGGTACCTTTGTTATCAACGGTACTGAGCGTGTTATCGTTTCTCAGCTGCACCGTAGTCCTGGCGTCTTCTTTGACTCCGACAAAGGTAAAACCCACTCTTCGGGTAAAGTGCTGTATAACGCGCGCATCATTCCTTACCGTGGTTCCTGGCTGGACTTCGAATTCGATCCGAAGGACAACCTGTTCGTACGTATTGACCGTCGCCGCAAACTGCCAGCGACCATTATTCTGCGTGCACTGAACTACACCACTGAGCAGATTCTGGATCTGTTCTTTGAGAAAGTTGTCTTTGAAATTCGCGACAACAAGCTGCAGATGGAACTGGTGCCGGAACGCCTGCGTGGTGAAACCGCATCCTTTGACATTGAAGCTAACGGCAAAGTCTACGTCGAAAAAGGTCGTCGCATCACTGCGCGCCACATTCGCCAACTGGAAAAAGACGATATCAAGCATATCGAAGTTCCGGTTGAGTACATTGCGGGTAAAGTTGCGGCTAAAGACTACGTTGACGAATCCACTGGCGAGCTGATCTGCGCAGCTAACATGGAGCTGAGCCTGGATCTGCTGGCTAAGCTGAGCCAGTCTGGCCACAAGCGTATCGAAACGCTGTTCACTAACGATCTGGACCACGGTCCGTACATTTCTGAAACTGTACGTGTCGACCCAACCAACGATCGTCTGAGCGCACTGGTAGAAATCTACCGTATGATGCGTCCTGGTGAGCCGCCGACACGCGAAGCTGCTGAAAGCCTGTTCGAGAACCTGTTCTTCTCCGAAGACCGCTATGACCTGTCTGCGGTTGGTCGTATGAAGTTCAACCGTTCTCTGCTGCGCGACGAAATCGAAGGTTCCGGTATCCTGAGCAAAGACGACATCATTGAAGTGATGAAGAAGCTCATCGATATCCGTAACGGTAAAGGCGAAGTCGATGATATCGACCACCTTGGCAACCGTCGCATCCGTTCCGTAGGCGAAATGGCGGAAAACCAATTCCGCGTTGGCCTGGTACGTGTTGAGCGTGCGGTGAAAGAGCGTCTGTCTCTGGGCGATCTGGATACCCTGATGCCTCAGGATATGATCAACGCCAAGCCGATTTCTGCAGCAGTGAAAGAGTTCTTCGGTTCCAGCCAGCTGTCTCAGTTTATGGACCAGAACAACCCGCTGTCTGAGATTACGCACAAACGTCGTATCTCCGCACTCGGCCCAGGCGGTCTGACCCGTGAACGCGCAGGCTTCGAAGTTCGAGACGTACACCCGACTCACTACGGTCGCGTATGTCCAATCGAAACGCCTGAAGGTCCGAACATCGGTCTGATCAACTCCCTGTCCGTGTATGCACAGACTAACGAATACGGCTTCCTTGAGACTCCGTATCGTAAAGTAACCGACGGTGTTGTAACTGACGAAATTCATTACCTGTCTGCTATTGAAGAAGGCAACTACGTTATCGCTCAGGCGAACTCCAACCTGGATGACGAAGGCCACTTTGTAGAAGATCTGGTTACCTGCCGTAGCAAAGGCGAATCCAGCTTGTTCAGCCGCGACCAGGTTGACTACATGGACGTATCCACCCAGCAGGTGGTTTCCGTCGGTGCGTCCCTGATCCCGTTCCTGGAACACGATGACGCCAACCGTGCATTGATGGGTGCGAACATGCAACGTCAGGCGGTTCCGACTCTGCGTGCTGATAAGCCGCTGGTTGGTACCGGTATGGAACGTGCTGTTGCCGTTGACTCCGGTGTTACTGCAGTTGCTAAGCGTGGCGGTACTGTTCAGTACGTGGATGCTTCCCGTATCGTTATCAAAGTTAACGAAGACGAGATGTACCCGGGCGAAGCAGGTATCGACATTTATAACCTGACCAAATATACCCGTTCTAACCAGAACACCTGTATCAACCAGATGCCATGTGTGTCTCTGGGCGAACCGGTTGAACGTGGTGATGTGCTGGCTGACGGTCCGTCCACCGACCTCGGTGAACTGGCACTGGGTCAGAATATGCGCGTGGCATTCATGCCATGGAACGGTTACAACTTCGAAGACTCCATCCTCGTATCCGAGCGTGTTGTCCAGGAAGACCGTTTCACCACCATCCACATTCAGGAACTGGCCTGTGTGTCCCGTGACACCAAGCTGGGGCCGGAAGAGATCACCGCTGACATCCCGAACGTGGGTGAAGCTGCGCTCTCCAAACTGGATGAATCCGGTATCGTTTACATTGGTGCGGAAGTCACCGGTGGCGACATTCTGGTTGGTAAGGTAACGCCGAAAGGTGAAACCCAACTGACGCCAGAAGAGAAGCTGCTGCGTGCAATCTTCGGTGAGAAAGCGTCTGACGTTAAAGACTCTTCTCTGCGCGTGCCAAACGGTGTTTCCGGTACGATTATCGACGTTCAGGTCTTTACTCGCGATGGCGTAGAAAAAGACAAACGTGCGCTGGAAATCGAAGAAATGCAGCTGAAGCAGGCTAAGAAAGACCTGTCTGAAGAACTGCAGATCCTCGAAGCTGGCCTGTTCAGCCGTATCTATGCTGTGCTGGTTGCCGGTGGTGTTGAAGCTGAGAAGCTCGACAAACTGCCACGCGATCGCTGGCTGGAACTCGGCCTGACCGACGAAGAGAAACAAAATCAGCTGGAACAGCTGGCTGAGCAGTACGACGAACTGAAACACGAGTTCGAGAAAAAACTCGAAGCGAAACGCCGTAAAATCACACAGGGCGACGATCTGGCACCGGGCGTGCTGAAGATTGTTAAGGTTTATCTGGCGGTTAAACGTCGGATCCAGCCTGGTGATAAAATGGCAGGTCGTCACGGTAACAAGGGTGTAATTTCTAAGATCAACCCGATCGAAGATATGCCACATGATGCTAACGGTACGCCGGTAGACATCGTACTGAACCCGCTGGGCGTACCATCGCGTATGAACATCGGTCAGATCCTTGAAACCCACCTGGGTATGGCTGCGAAAGGTATCGGCGATAAGATCAACGCCATGCTGAAACAGCAGCAGGAAGTCGCGAAACTGCGCGAATTCATCCAGCGTGCTTACGATCTGGGTTCAGATGTTCGTCAGAAAGTTGACCTGAATACCTTCAGCGATGAAGAAGTTCTGCGTCTGGCTGAAAACCTGAAAAAAGGTATGCCGATCGCAACGCCGGTGTTCGACGGTGCGAAAGAGTCTGAAATCAAGGAACTGTTACAGCTGGGTGGCCTGCCGACTTCCGGTCAGATCACACTGTTCGACGGTCGTACCGGTGAGCAGTTCGAGCGCCAGGTTACCGTTGGCTACATGTACATGCTGAAACTGAACCACCTGGTTGATGACAAGATGCATGCGCGTTCTACCGGTTCTTACAGCCTGGTTACTCAGCAGCCGCTGGGTGGTAAGGCGCAGTTCGGTGGTCAGCGCTTCGGGGAGATGGAAGTGTGGGCGCTTGAAGCATATGGCGCAGCATACACCCTGCAGGAAATGCTCACCGTTAAGTCTGATGACGTGAACGGTCGTACTAAGATGTATAAGAACATCGTGGACGGCAACCATCAGATGGAACCAGGCATGCCAGAATCCTTCAACGTACTGTTGAAAGAGATTCGTTCGCTGGGTATCAACATCGAGCTGGAAGACGAGTAACTCTCGATCAAACAGGTCACTGGTGCTGGCTTAACCGCCAGCGCCAGATTGTGCTAACTCCGACGGGAGCAAATCCGTGAAAGATTTATTAAAGTTTCTGAAAGCGCAGACTAAAACCGAAGAGTTTGATGCGATCAAAATTGCGCTGGCCTCGCCAGACATGATCCGTTCATGGTCTTTCGGTGAAGTTAAGAAGCCGGAAACCATTAACTACCGTACGTTCAAACCTGAGCGTGACGGCCTTTTCTGCGCCCGTATCTTTGGGCCGGTAAAAGACTATGAGTGCCTGTGCGGTAAGTACAAGCGCCTGAAACACCGTGGTGTGATCTGTGAGAAGTGCGGCGTTGAAGTGACCCAGACTAAAGTACGCCGTGAGCGTATGGGCCACATCGAGCTGGCGTCTCCGACTGCTCACATCTGGTTCCTGAAATCTCTGCCGTCCCGTATCGGTCTGCTGCTCGATATGCCACTGCGCGATATCGAACGCGTACTGTACTTCGAATCTTATGTTGTTATCGAAGGCGGTATGACTAATCTGGAACGTCAACAGATCCTGACTGAAGAGCAGTATCTGGACGCGCTGGAAGAGTTCGGTGACGAATTCGACGCGAAGATGGGTGCGGAAGCCATCCAGGCCCTGCTGAAGAGCATGGATCTGGAGCAAGAGTGTGAAACTCTGCGCGAAGAGCTGAACGAAACCAACTCCGAAACCAAGCGTAAGAAGCTGACCAAGCGTATCAAACTGCTGGAAGCATTCGTACAGTCTGGCAACAAGCCAGAGTGGATGATCCTGACCGTTCTGCCGGTTCTGCCGCCAGATCTGCGTCCGCTGGTTCCGCTGGATGGTGGTCGTTTCGCAACCTCAGATCTGAACGATCTGTATCGTCGCGTGATCAACCGTAACAACCGTCTGAAACGTCTGCTGGATCTGGCTGCGCCGGACATCATCGTACGCAACGAAAAACGTATGCTGCAGGAAGCGGTCGACGCCCTGCTGGATAACGGTCGTCGCGGTCGTGCGATCACCGGTTCTAACAAACGCCCTCTGAAATCTTTGGCCGATATGATCAAAGGTAAGCAGGGTCGTTTCCGTCAGAACCTGCTCGGTAAGCGTGTTGACTACTCCGGTCGTTCTGTAATCACCGTAGGTCCATACCTGCGTCTGCATCAGTGCGGTCTGCCGAAGAAAATGGCACTGGAACTGTTCAAACCGTTCATCTACGGCAAACTGGAACTGCGTGGCCTCGCCACCACCATCAAAGCCGCTAAGAAAATGGTTGAGCGTGAAGAAGCTGTCGTTTGGGATATCCTGGACGAAGTTATCCGCGAACACCCGGTACTGCTGAACCGTGCACCAACACTGCACCGTCTGGGTATCCAGGCATTTGAACCGGTACTGATCGAAGGTAAAGCTATCCAGCTGCACCCGCTGGTTTGTGCGGCATATAACGCCGACTTCGATGGTGACCAGATGGCTGTTCACGTACCGCTGACGCTGGAAGCCCAGCTCGAAGCGCGTGCGCTGATGATGTCTACCAACAACATCCTGTCCCCAGCGAACGGCGAACCTATCATCGTTCCGTCTCAGGACGTTGTATTGGGTCTGTACTACATGACCCGTGACTGTGTTAACGCCAAAGGCGAAGGCATGGTGCTGACTGGCCCGAAAGAAGCTGAGCGTATTTATCGCGCAGGTCTGGCCTCTCTGCATGCGCGCGTTAAAGTGCGTATCACCGAATACGAAAAAGATGAAAACGGCGAATTCGTAGCGAAAACCAGCCTGAAAGACACGACCGTTGGCCGTGCCATTCTGTGGATGATCGTACCGAAAGGTCTGCCTTTCTCCATCGTCAACCAGGCGCTGGGCAAGAAAGCTATCTCCAAAATGCTGAACACCTGTTACCGCATTCTGGGCCTGAAGCCGACCGTTATCTTCGCTGACCAGACAATGTACACCGGCTTTGCTTATGCAGCGCGTTCAGGTGCATCTGTTGGTATTGATGACATGGTCATCCCAGAGAAGAAACACGAGATCATCTCTGAAGCAGAAGCTGAAGTTGCTGAGATCCAGGAACAGTTCCAGTCTGGTCTGGTAACCGCGGGCGAACGCTATAACAAAGTTATCGATATCTGGGCTGCGGCGAACGATCGTGTATCCAAAGCGATGATGGATAACCTGCAAACTGAAACCGTTATTAACCGTGACGGCGTAGAAGAGCAGCAGGTTTCCTTCAACAGCATCTACATGATGGCCGACTCCGGTGCGCGTGGTTCTGCAGCACAGATTCGTCAGCTGGCAGGTATGCGTGGTCTGATGGCGAAGCCAGATGGCTCCATCATCGAAACGCCAATCACCGCGAACTTCCGTGAAGGTCTGAACGTACTCCAGTACTTCATCTCCACGCACGGTGCGCGTAAAGGTCTGGCGGATACCGCACTGAAAACAGCGAACTCCGGTTATCTGACTCGTCGTCTGGTTGACGTCGCGCAGGATCTGGTCGTTACTGAAGACGATTGTGGCACGCTGGAAGGCATCACCATGACCCCGGTTATCGAGGGTGGTGACGTTAAAGAGCCGCTGCGCGATCGCGTTCTGGGTCGTGTGACTGCTGAAGACGTTCTGAAGCCGGGTACGGCGGATATTCTGGTTCCTCGCAATACGCTGCTGCACGAACAGTGGTGTGACCTGCTGGAAGAGAACTCCGTTGACTCCGTCAAGGTACGTTCCGTTGTATCCTGTGACACCGACTTTGGTGTATGTGCGCACTGCTACGGTCGTGACCTGGCGCGTGGCCACATCATCAACAAAGGTGAAGCAATCGGTGTTATCGCGGCACAGTCCATCGGTGAACCGGGTACACAGCTGACAATGCGTACGTTCCACATCGGTGGTGCGGCATCTCGTGCGGCTGCTGAATCCAGCATCCAGGTGAAAAACAAAGGTAGCATCCGTCTGAGCAATGCGAAGTCGGTTGTGAACTCCAGCGGTAAACTGGTTATCACCTCACGTAACACCGAACTGAAACTGATCGACGAATTCGGCCGTACCAAAGAAAGCTATAAAGTGCCTTACGGCTCTGTTATGGCGAAAGGTGATGGCGAACAGGTTGCTGGCGGCGAAACCGTAGCAAACTGGGATCCGCACACCATGCCGGTTATCACCGAAGTGAGTGGTTTCGTCCGCTTCACTGACATGATCGACGGCCAGACCATTACTCGTCAGACCGACGAGCTGACCGGTCTGTCTTCTCTGGTGGTTCTGGATTCTGCAGAGCGTACTGCGGGTGGTAAAGACCTGCGTCCGGCACTGAAAATTGTTGATGCTCAGGGCAACGACGTTCTGATCCCAGGCACCGACATGCCTGCTCAGTACTTCCTGCCGGGTAAAGCGATTGTTCAGCTGGAAGATGGCGTACAGATCAGTTCTGGTGACACCCTGGCGCGTGTTCCGCAGGAATCCGGCGGTACCAAGGATATCACCGGTGGTCTGCCTCGCGTTGCGGATCTGTTCGAAGCCCGTCGTCCGAAAGAGCCGGCTATCCTGGCAGAAATCAGCGGCATCATTTCCTTCGGTAAAGAAACCAAAGGGAAACGTCGTCTGGTTATCACTCCGGTAGATGGCAGCGAACCGTACGAAGAGATGATTCCGAAATGGCGTCAGCTCAACGTGTTCGAAGGTGAACGTGTAGAACGTGGTGACGTAGTTTCCGACGGTCCGGAAGCGCCGCACGATATCCTGCGTCTGCGTGGTGTGCATGCTGTAACTCGTTACATCGTTAACGAAGTTCAGGACGTATACCGTCTGCAGGGTGTTAAGATTAACGATAAACACATCGAAGTTATCGTTCGTCAGATGCTGCGTAAAGCCACCATCGAAAATGCGGGTAGCTCCGACTTCCTCGAAGGCGAGCAGGTTGAATACTCTCGCGTCAAGATCGCAAACCGCGAGCTGGAAGCGAACGGCAAAGTGGGTGCAACGTTCTCCCGCGATCTGCTGGGTATCACCAAAGCGTCTCTGGCAACCGAGTCCTTCATCTCTGCAGCATCGTTCCAGGAAACCACGCGTGTCCTGACCGAAGCAGCTGTTGCAGGTAAACGTGATGAACTGCGCGGTCTGAAAGAGAACGTCATCGTGGGTCGTCTGATCCCGGCTGGTACCGGTTATGCGTACCACCAGGATCGTATGCGCCGTCGCGCAGCGGGCGAACTGCCAGCAGCACCGCAGGTAACTGCTGAAGATGCGTCTGCCAGCCTGGCAGAACTGCTGAACGCAGGCCTGGGCGGTTCTGACAACGATTAATCGTTGCCGACCATAATAAAAAACCCGCTTCGGCGGGTTTTTTTATGTCTATGTTATTTCTGATGGCGTTTATCAGGTCTACAAAGCCATCCGGCAGTGTCATTAATTTACCGGCGGTAAGCGCCGATAAAGTTCAATCATGTCGCCCGCCAGATCCTGAATCACCATCGCGTTCATCAAATGGTCCTGCGAATGGACGGTGATGAGATTGACCGGTAACTTTCCCGTACCTTCGTCTATACCGATAAGTTGGGTCTGAATTTTATGCGCTTGTTTAACGAACTCGCGTGATTCCGTCATCGCTTGTTCTGCACCCGTGAAATCACCTTTACGCGCCAGTTGCAGCGCTGTGAGGGCCTGGCTGCGGGCAGCACCCGCATTCACGAGTAATTCCATGATGATTGTTTCTAACTCTTCCATGCCATTACTCCAGTAACTTCAGTGCTTTATCCAGTACGGCATCACCTTTCATCATGCCGTAATCCATCATATCGATAACGGCGACCTTTTTGCCTAGCGGGTCGGCAAGCGCCTGAAGTTTGGCCTGTTCATACTTAACCTGCGGACCGAGTAAAACAATATCTGCAGTGGCGATATTTTCTTCAAATTCAGCCACCGGGACCGCTTTGATAGCCACATCGACGCCTTTTTTCTGGGCGGCATCTTTCATCCTTTGCACCAGCATGCTGGTGGACATCCCGGCGGCACAGCATAAAACGATGTTTTTCATAGTGAGTCTCGATCAACGGGTATTTATTGATAATTATCTCGTGCGGGCAACAGCAACAACCGCTTTGCGACGATTGTGTGTCTGGCATCACAAAGAAATGCCATTTTTTCTGAAACCGGTTACAAGCGGGGCTCTGGCCGGCCTGGTCTGACCCAAAAAGCAGTTTTTCCCATAGTGTTCAGGCGTAGATATTAATAATTACTGTCAATAAAGACATGTTATTAAAAACAGTATTGACACTGTTTTTTAAACCCGTATGTTAATACTTAACAGCGGAGAAATAGTCATTTGCTGTTAAATTAGTAAGTGTTAGTAGCGTTTGATAGGGGGTTGCGATAAGGGCCACGAAATATTCTGTTGTATGGGGTAGTCGATGCTGAAGTTATTATCTTTGCACATCGACAATGTTTTCAGGCTCTGTAGTTGATTTATCTAATCGCAAAGTAGTAAAGAAAGTGCGACGATGTAAGGCCATGATTTAATAGTTAATGTTGGCAGGTTTCTTTTATAAGAGCTTGCAAGGGAAGTAAGGCCACGCATCAAAGAGTATATGTCGCAAGGGGAAGTGTACTTGTTTAGGTCGCCATTCTTGAGTTTTATTATCAAGTTGGCTGGGTTTATTTAACGATAAATAGAGGAAAGTGTTAGTTAGTATCAGCATCCAATATTATCTGTGATAAACGTGTACATTTAAAATGTAGTATCAACAGCAGTACAAAATTGTTAAGTCTATTAATGTTAAATCTGAAGTTTGTAGTAACTTAAAGCCCTGGCTGCAACGGTCAGGGCTTTTATTATTTATACATCAATACGTTACCTTTCCGCACAGACGCACTGGCTCAACATTTCACCTGTTGATGGATATTAAATAAATTAATGCTTGCATAATGATTAGAAGCAAGTCTACTATAATGGCATCGGTTTGGAACACAGACCTTATGTAAGCAGTTTTAGTAAAGCAGTTCTCAGTTCAAGCGTTATCCTCAGATACTCTTCATCGTGAGCCTCCTCCTAAGTGCCCCATAAGTTAATTTCTGCAAAACAGGCCATCTTCGCTGCATAAGCGGCTCAAAACATGAAAGGAAGTATCTATGTCTAACAAAATGACTGGTTTAGTAAAATGGTTTAACCCTGAGAAAGGCTTTGGCTTTATCACTCCTCAGGACGGTGGTAAAGATGTATTTGTGCATTTTTCAGCCATCCAGAGCAACGATTTTAAAACCTTAGACGAAGGTCAAAAAGTGGAATTCTCTGTTGAGAACGGCGCTAAAGGTCCGTCTGCTGTTAACGTTATCGCGCTGTAATTGCCGATAATCCCACGAGCACTTGCGATAGCGATGAAGGCCAGAGCCTGAGCAGATAAGTGTCAGTGAATAAAAAACCCGCGTAAGCGGGTTTTTTCGTTTATGCGGTCTCCTCAGATTTACGGCACCTGAGACGTCCTTCCCAGATAGCTGTCCCAGTCTTTCCACACGGGTTGTAATCCCTGTGCAATCAATGCGTCAGCGACAGTTTCCGGGCGACGATCGTCGTGTGGAGAGAACTGTTCCAGTTCAGGATGGTTATCAGCATACCCACCGGGTTGCGTTTTCGAGAAAGCACTGACGTTGTTGATCGCCAGCGGGATCACATGGTCACGGAACCACGGAGACTCACGGGTGGAAAGCGACAGTTCAATTTCCGGCGACAGCAAGCGAAATGCACAAATGGTTTGCACCAACTGGCGTTCATCCATAATTGACGCTGGCTCTACACCTCCGGTACACGGACGTAGTCTCGGGAAGGAGATGGAGTAACGGCTCTGCCAGTAATGTTGCTGCATCCACAGCAAATGCTCGGCGACCATATAACAATCAACCCGCCAGCTATCGGACAAACCAATCAACGCTCCCAGGCCGATTTTATCGATGCCAGCGCGCCCCAGTCTGTCTGGCGTGTCCAGCCTCCAGAAGAAATCCTGTTTTTTACCTTTCAGATGGTGCCGGGCATAAACCGCTTCATGGTAGCTCTCCTGATACACCATTACTCCATCCAGTCCCAGCGCCTTCAGTTCCGCATATTCAGCCTCTGACAGCGGCTGTACTTCCATCTGTAATGAGGCGAACTGGCGGCGAATAGCGGGGAAATGGCGACGAAAGTAATCCATGCCGACTTTGGCCTGATGTTCGCCAGTGACCAACAGGAGGTGCTCGAAACCCAGCTCGCGGATGGCCGCGCACTCCCGGCTAATCTCATCTTCGTCCAGTGTTTTGCGCTTAATACGGTTACTCATAGAGAAGCCGCAGTAGGTACAGTCATTGGCACACAGATTAGAGAGATACAGCGGGACGTAAAAACTGACGGTGTTGCCAAAGCGCTGGCGAGTAAGTTTCTGCGCCCGCTGCGCCAGCGGCTCCAGATAGGCGGCGGCGGCAGGGGAGAGCAAGGCCATCAAGTCATCGCGTGTGAGTTGCGAGGCATTGATAGCCCGTTCCACATCTGCAGCGGTTTTACTGTGGATGCGCAGGCGGATGTCGTCCCAGTCCAGTTGTCGCCAGCGATCGGCGAAAGTTTTCATGAGAAGGCCTCCAGAAATCCGGTTAACGGGCTGGTGGGACTTGCCTGCGAACTTTTGCTTCCTGGTACTGCCTGGCGTGCCAGCAAGCCAGCTTCAACGGCCAGACGGAAGGCGGTTGCCATCATCACCGGATCGTCAGCCACGGCAATGGCTGTGTTGACCAGCACCGCATCGGCCCCCATCTCCAGCGCCTGCGTAGCGTGGCTCGGAACACCGATGCCTGCATCAACCACTACCGGAACGGTCGCCTGCTGGATAATAATCTCCAGCATCGCGCGGGTTTCCAGCCCCTGATTAGAACCGATGGGCGCGCCGAGCGGCATCACCGCAGCACAACCAACCTCCTCCAGCCGTTTACACAGTACCGGGTCCGCGCTGCAGTAGGGCAGTACCACAAAGCCCTGCTTTACCAGTGCTTCGGCGGCTTTCAGGGTTTCGATAGGGTCCGGCAGTAGCCAGCGTGCGTCAGGGTGGATTTCCAGCTTCAGCCAGCGTGTCCCTAGCGCTTCACGTGCCAGTTGGGCGGCAAAGATAGCCTCTTCTGCCGTTTTGGCCCCTGAAGTGTTAGGCAGAAGTGTGACGCCGGCTTCGATAAGCGGTGTCAGAATCGCGTCGTTGTGCTGTCGTAGATCCACGCGTTTCATTGCCAGCGTCACCAACTGGCTACCGGAGGCGCGAATGGCATCGACCATCAGCTGTGATGAGGCGAATTTCCCGGTGCCAGTAAACAGATGTGAATCAAACGTTTTGTCGGCAATACGTAACATATCAACCCCCTGCAATGACCTGAAAAAGCAGGATCTGGTCGCCTTCCTGCACGATTTGCTGTTGCCACTGCTCACGCGGCAGGATCTGCTGGTTTAGTGCCAGCGCCATTCCCGGTTTATGCTGATTAAGCTGTGTCAGCAGTTCGCTGATGGTTTGCCCCTCGGCGCACTGCATTGGCTCATCATTGAACTGAATCTGCATGTTGCCCTCCACAGACCGGGCAACCGCTGGCACGGCGCAGCGCCAGGCTACGCCACTGGCTGGTTTTGCCATCAAACAGACGCAACTCTCCGGCTGGGGTTTCAATTCCGCTGAGTAATTTGATTGCTTCCAGAGCCTGCAAGGTTCCCATTACCCCGACGACCGGGCCCACAATGCCTGCAGTGCGGCAGTTGCGCTCTGGCTCCGCATCATCCGGCCACAGGCAGCGGTAACACCCCTGTTCCCAGGGCGGAGTCAGCACCATTAATTGGCCGCCGAAACCGACGGCACTGGCGGTAATGAGTGGTGTATTGAGCGCCACGCAGGCGGCGTTAATCTGCTGGCGGGTTGCCATGTTGTCAGTACAGTCGAGCACCACGTCGGCACGTGCTACAGCATGTCTGAGCGCATCACCTTGCAGGCGTTGCTGGAGCGCTACCACGTCGATATCCGGGTTGAGGCGGGTAAGCCGCTGCTGTGCGACTTGTGATTTGGCGCGGGCGATATCATCCGTGGTAAACAGGATCTGGCGCTGCAGATTACTCAGATGAATATCGTCATCGTCGACCAGCGTCAGCTTGCCGACGCCCGCACCTGCCAGATACAGTGCGGCAGGCGAACCTAGCCCACCTAACCCGACAATCAGCACATGGCTGTCGATCAGCTTTTGCTGGCCTTCAATCGCGATATCGCCAAGCAGGATCTGCCGGCTATAGCGCATAAAGTCGCGGTCATTCATCGCCTGCTCCTGCAATCGCCAACAACTGTGTCGTGGCATCGTGCCAGTCCGTTGCCTGGGTGATGGCGCTGACGACAGCAATGCTGCCGACGCCGGTACCCAGTACCGCAGGCACGCGCTCAAGGCTGATGCCACCAATCGCGACGGTAGGGTAATCAGCCAGCCGCTCAATATGATGTGCCAGTTGTGCCAGTCCCTGTGGGGCGGAAGGCATCTGCTTGGTTTGCGTGGGGAAGACATGACCCAGCGCGATATAAGAAGGGCGAGCCGCCAGCGCCACATCAATCTCCATATCATCGTGAGTCGAAACACCAAGGCGCAATCCCGCCGCCTGAATCGCTTTCAGGTCGGTGGTTTCGAGGTCTTCCTGCCCCAGATGTACCCCATACGCGTTGTGTTTAACAGCCAGTCGCCAGTAATCGTTGATAAACAGGCGAGCATCATAACGACGCCCCAGCGCGATAGCGGCAACAACGTCTTCTTCGACCTCTTCATCATGTTTGTCTTTGATACGCAACTGGATAGTACGCACGCCTGCCCCCAGCAGACGCTCAATCCACTCGACGCTATCTACGACCGGGTAAAGCCCGAGGCGGAATGGCACGGAGGGAAAATCAGGCTGGTACATTACGCCTCCTCTTTTTTGAGGTAGATTTCACCGCCTTTGGCGCGGAAGTTCTCCGACATATCCGCCATCCCGACTTCAATCGTCTGTGCAGCGGCGTAGTCGCGCACTTCCTGGCTGATTTTCATCGAACAGAACTTCGGCCCGCACATGGAGCAGAAGTGAGCTACTTTCCCGGACTCCTGCGGCAGGGTTTCGTCGTGGTAAGCGCGAGCAGTGAACGGGTCGAGCGCCAGATTAAACTGGTCTTCCCAACGGAATTCGAAACGTGCTTTTGACATAGCGTTATCACGGATCTGCGCACCCGGATGCCCTTTGGCCAAATCAGCAGCATGCGCGGCAATCTTATAGGTGATAAGACCCTGTTTCACATCTTCTTTATTGGGCAGACCAAGGTGTTCTTTTGGCGTTACGTAGCAGAGCATGGCACAGCCAAACCAGCCAATCATCGCCGCACCAATGCCTGACGTGAAGTGGTCATAGCCTGGCGCAATATCGGTGGTTAGCGGCCCTAAGGTATAGAACGGTGCTTCGTGGCAGTGTTCCAGCTCTTCGGTCATGTTGCGCTGGATCATATGCATTGGCACATGACCTGGGCCTTCAATCATCACCTGCACGTCATATTCCCAGGCTATTTTGGTCAGTTCACCCAGCGTATGTAGCTCAGAGAACTGTGCTTCGTCGTTGGCATCCTGAATCGAGCCTGGACGCAGGCCGTCGCCCAGCGACAGAGAAACGTCATAGGCGGCGCAGATTTCACAGATCTCGCGGAAGTGCTCAAACAGAAAGTTCTCTTTGTGATGGGAGAGGCACCACTTCGCCATAATAGAACCACCGCGCGAGACAATACCGGTCAAACGCTTGGCGGTCATCGGCACATAGCGCAGCAGTACGCCTGCATGAATGGTGAAATAGTCAACGCCCTGTTCAGCCTGCTCTAGCAGCGTATCGCGGAAGGCTTCCCAGGTGAGATCTTCGGCGATCCCGTTGACCTTTTCCAGTGCCTGGTAAATCGGTACAGTACCAATTGGCACCGGGCTGTTACGCAGGATCCACTCGCGGGTTTCATGGATATAGCGGCCGGTCGACAGGTCCATCACGGTATCCGCGCCCCAGCGGGTGGACCACACTAGTTTTTCCACTTCCTCTTCAATGGAGGAGGTCACCGCCGAGTTGCCGATGTTGGCGTTCACCTTCACCAGGAAATTACGACCGATAATCATCGGTTCTGATTCCGGGTGGTTGATGTTGGCTGGAATAATGGCACGCCCGGCAGCGACCTCGTCACGCACGAATTCCGGCGTGATGTTTTCTGGCAGGCGTGCACCAAAGTTCATCCCCGGATGCTGGTGGCGTAATACTTCACTGCGAATACGCTCACGGCCCATGTTTTCGCGGATGGCGATAAACTCCATCTCTGGGGTAACGATCCCCTGGCGAGCATAGTGTAGCTGGGTCACACGCTTACCAGCCTTGGCACGTTTTGGCGTCAGCAGACCCGTAAAACGCAGTTCATCAAGGCCATCATCGGCCAGGCGCTCTTTAGTGTAAGCCGAGCTGCGGTCATCTAACTCTTCGCTATCATTGCGCGCCGTAATCCACGCCTGGCGTAGTTTTGCCAGACCCTGTTGTACGTTAATTGCCACGTCAGGGTCGCCATACGGACCGGAGGTGTCGTAAACCGGAACGGCTTCATTCTCTTCAAATTGAGGATTGTCTTTCGTGCCGCCAGTTAGCGTTGGGCTAAGCTGAATTTCGCGCATCGGGATGCGGATATCCGGCTGCGAACCGGTGATATAGATGCGTTTTGAGTTAGGAAAGGCGGTCCCTTCCAGGGTATCGATAAAGTGTTGGGCTTGAGCGCGCTGTTCGCGGCGTGATGGTTTAGTAGTGGCAGACATAGCTCATTCCAAATAAAAGTAAGGATATGGCTTGTCAGACGACGGATGAAGCAAGAGAGAAGCTCGCCCGGGGGCGATGCTATTGCAGATTGACTCTTGTTCCCTTCGCAGGTTTTAACCTGATCAGGTTCCGCGGATCCCGAATTAACGGTCTCAGCCTTTTCCACTCATGCTGTTGTGGAAAATAAGCACTCCGACAAGAAGTAACCTCAGTAAAGAGGTAATGAATGTAAACTACGCGTTAATGCCGCAAATCTCAAGCATGACGTTTGAGCGCGTCGCTGTCGTGCATGGCGTCAAATACCAGCATAATCAGCTTATCTTCCAGCACGAATCGTGCTTCCAGTGCTTCGCCGAGATCCGATAAAACTTTTTGAAATTCAAGGAAGTTATCATGATCGATGGCCGTTTCCAGACTGGAATCATAGTAGTCCATGATCTGCTGTGTATTGGCTTCCAGCAGTGGCCAAATTTTTGTGGCTTTTAAAAGCTGCCCGTTTCCTTCCAATTTATGGAGAATACGTTCATAAATACTGAAGTGTCCGGTGGAGAGGTAATCGACCAGGCTCTGACAAAAATCATCCAGCGCTTTTTCATTGAGTCGCATGTACGATTCTTTGCCAGGCTTAATGCCAACCAGATTGTAGTAAGCCACGAGCAGGTGCTTACGTACATGTAGCCAGCGATCAACCAGTTTATTACTTCCTCTGACGTGTTCCGTCAGGCTTTCCAGCTGGTTTAGCATGATTGACTCCGCAAGATGGTGTTAAAAAACTGCTCACCCGTAAATGTAAAGATAATGTAAACAACATGCCTGTGAAGCAAAGGTTGCGCAAGAGATATGGATCGTATAATTGAAAAATTAGATAGCGGCTGGTGGATTGTCAGTCATGAGCAAAAGTTGTGGTTACCTCATGGCGAGCTACCTTACGGCGACGCAACCCGTTTTGATTTAGTCGGGCAGCGCGCCCTGCCAATAGGCGAATGGGAAGGGGATACTGTCTGGCTGGTGCAGCAGCCGCGTCGGCATGATATGGGTTCAGTGCGCCAGGTTATCGACCAGGATGTGGGTCTGTTTCAACTGGCCGGACGTGGCGTGCAACTGGCTGAATTCTACCGCTCGCATAAATTCTGCGGCTACTGCGGCCATCCCATGCACCCGAGTAAAACAGAGTGGGCGATGCTCTGTAGCCACTGCCGTGAACGTTATTACCCGCAAATTGCTCCCTGCATAATCGTCGCTATTCGCCGTGATGACACCATCCTGCTTGCTCAGCATGTTCGCCATCGTAATGGCGTGCATACCGTGCTGGCGGGTTTTGTTGAAGTTGGGGAAACCTTAGAACAGGCGGTGGCGCGTGAAGTGATGGAAGAGAGCGGCATTAAGGTGAAAAACCTGCGCTATGTCACTTCCCAACCCTGGCCGTTCCCGCAATCTTTGATGACCGCATTTATGGCAGAGTATGATAGTGGTGAGATTGTTATCGATCCGAAAGAGCTGCTGGAAGCGAATTGGTATCGCTACGACGATTTACCGCTCTTACCGCCGCCGGGTACCGTCGCGCGCCGGCTGATCGAAGATACCGTGGCGATGTGTCGGGCTGAGTACGAGTAAAGAACGAGTAATGATACACTGACGGTCTGACGCTAAAAGGAAGATAAAAATGACCGAACTGAAGAACGATCGTTACCTGCGTGCGCTGCTGCGCCAGCCCGTTGATGTGACTCCGGTATGGATGATGCGCCAGGCGGGCCGCTATTTGCCGGAGTACAAAGCCACTCGTGCCGAGGCGGGCGACTTCATGGCGCTGTGCAAAAACGCCGAGCTGGCCTGTGAAGTGACGCTGCAGCCGCTGCGCCGCTATCCGCTCGATGCAGCGATCCTCTTTTCGGACATTCTGACTATCCCGGATGCAATGGGGCTTGGGCTCTATTTTGAAGCCGGGGAAGGCCCACGTTTTACCTCTCCTGTCACCAGTAAGGCTGATGTGGAAAAACTGCCCGTTCCAGACCCGGAAGATGAGCTGGGCTACGTCATGAACGCAGTGCGTACCATTCGGCGTGAGCTGAAAGGTGAAGTGCCGCTGATCGGCTTCTCCGGCAGCCCGTGGACGCTGGCGACCTATATGGTTGAAGGTGGCAGTAGCAAAGCGTTTACCGTGATCAAAAAGATGATGTATGCCGATCCAAAAGCGCTACATCTGTTGCTTGATAAGCTGGCGAAAAGCGTCACCCTGTATCTTAACGCGCAGATTAAAGCGGGTGCGCAGTCGGTGATGATTTTCGATACCTGGGGCGGCGTGCTGACCGGGCGCGACTATCAGCAGTTCTCTTTGTATTACATGCATAAAATTGTCGACGGGCTGCTACGTGAAAACGACGGTCGCCGTGTCCCCGTGACGCTGTTTACCAAAGGTGGTGGTCAGTGGTTGGAAGCGATGGCGGAAACCGGCTGCGATGCGCTGGGTCTTGACTGGACAACTGACATTGCTGACGCGCGTCGCCGCGTAGGCCATAAGGTGGCGCTGCAGGGCAATATGGACCCGTCGATGTTGTATGCGCCACCGGCGCGTATCGAAGAAGAAGTGGCAACGATTCTGGCTGGATTCGGTCAGGGCGAAGGTCATGTCTTTAACCTGGGTCACGGTATTCACCAGGACGTGCCGCCGGAACATGCGGGTGTCTTCGTAGAGGCGGTACATCGGTTGTCGGCGCAGTACCACCGCTAAGGAACCAATATGGATCTCGCGTCGCTTCGTGCGCAGCAGCTTGAACTGGCCTCTTCAGTGATCCGCGAGGATCGTCTGAAGAACGATCCGCCGGTTCTGATTGGTGGGGCGGATGTCGGGTTTGAGCAGGGCGGTGAAGTGACGCGGGCTGCGATGGTCCTGCTGAAATATCCCACGCTGGAGCTGGTTGAATACAAAGTGGCGCGTATTGCTACCACCATGCCGTATATTCCCGGCTTTCTCTCCTTTCGCGAAACTCCCGCGCTGATGGCCGCCTGGCAACAGCTGTCACAAAAGCCGGACCTGCTGTTTGTCGATGGACACGGCATTTCTCATCCTCGCCGCCTGGGCGTCGCCAGTCATTTTGGTCTGCTGGTGGATGTCCCGACGATTGGTGTGGCGAAAAAAAGGCTGTGCGGCAAGTTTGAACCTCTCGCCGCCGAACCCGGTGCATTAGCGCCGCTGCTGGATAAAGGCGAGCAGTTGGCCTGGGTCTGGCGCAGCAAAGCACGCTGTAATCCGTTGTTTATCTCTACGGGTCACCGCGTGAGCATGGACAGTGCCCTGGCGTGGGTGCAGCGCTGTATGAACGGCTATCGTCTGCCAGAACCAACACGCTGGGCGGATGCCGTAGCATCTGAACGCCCGGCTTTTACGCGGCTTGCAGCAAAAACGGCCCATATCGGGTAAACTGCCGCTAATTTCCGTATTTGAGAACTCATCATGTTACAAAACCCGATTCACTTGCGTCTGGAGAAGCTGGAAAGCTGGCAGCACGTTACGTTTATGGCCTGCCTGTGCGAGCGCATGTATCCCAACTACGCGATGTTTTGCAAGCAAACTGAATTTGGCGATGGCCAGATTTATCGTCGAATCCTGGATTTGATTTGGGAAGCGCTGACGGTTAAAGATGCCAAAATCAATTTCGACAGCCAACTGGAAAAGTTTGAAGAGGCTATCCCGTCGGCAGATGATTACGATCTGTATGGTGTTTATCCTGCGATTGATGCCTGCGTGGCATTAAGCGAACTGATGCATTCACGTCTTAGCGGTGAAACGCTGGAACACGCCATTGAAGTCAGTAAGGCTTCAATTACCACAGTAGCGATGCTGGAAATGACCCAGGCCGGTCGCGAAATGACCGATGAAGAGCTAAAAGAAAACCCTGCCGTTGAGCAAGAATGGGATATCCAGTGGGAAATATTCCGACTTTTGGCTGACTGTGAAGAACGCGATATTGAGCTGATAAAAGGGCTGCGAGCAGACCTGCGCGAGGCTGGCGAGAGCAATATTGGTATAAATTTTCAGCAATGACACAACAAAACGTGATTTAACGCCTGATTTGTCGTGCCTGAAGGCTTCCCATCCGCCCCCCGTCTGGTCTACATTTGGGGGGCGAAAAAAAGTGGCTATCGGTGCGTGTATGCAGGAGAGTGCTTTTCTGGCATTTCCGTCGCACTCGATGCTTAGCAAGCGATAAACACATTGTAAGGATAACTTATGAACAAGACTCAACTGATTGATGTAATTGCAGACAAAGCAGAACTGTCTAAAACACAGGCTAAAGCTGCTCTGGAATCCACTCTGGCTGCTATTACTGAGTCTCTGAAAGAAGGCGATGCTGTACAACTGGTTGGTTTCGGTACCTTCAAAGTGAACCACCGTGCTGAGCGCACTGGCCGCAACCCGCAGACCGGTAAAGAAATCAAAATCGCCGCAGCTAACGTACCGGCATTTGTTTCTGGTAAAGCACTGAAAGACGCGGTTAAGTAATTCGCGT
The DNA here is from genome assembly GCF_028069775.1 of Citrobacter sp. Igbk 17. Lineage (NCBI taxonomy): Bacteria > Pseudomonadati > Pseudomonadota > Gammaproteobacteria > Enterobacterales > Enterobacteriaceae > Citrobacter > Citrobacter sp. Igbk 17. The sequence goes on from NZ_JANEWI010000047.1 coordinate 24,867, forward strand.
GGCAGTGAACAGTTTTAACGAAGGGGCGGTTTCGCCCCTTTTGTCCATCTGGCGTCATACGCTCTGGCTTTCAGGTGTGCTGTTGCTGTCGGCCTGTAGTCGCCATTCCGAGCTTCCTCCGTTCACGGCCAGCGGTTATGTTGGCGAGCAGGGGGCGGTGCGTGTCTGGCGTAAAGATTCCAGTGACGATGTTCACTTGCTCTCGGTATTGAGTCCGTGGCGTAACGGCGACACTACCACCAGTGAATACCGCTGGCAGGGAGATATGCTCTCTCTGATAGAACTTAATGTTTACAGTAAACCGCCGGAACATATTCGCATCCGCTTTGATGACCGCGGCGAACTGAGTTTCATGCAACGTGAAGTTGCCGGACAAAAGCAGCAGCTTTCCAGCGATCAAATTGCGTTGTACCGCTATCGTGCCGATCAAATCCGCAAGACCAGCGATGCGCTGCGTCAGGGACGGGTGATCTTACATCAGGGACGCTGGCATGGCGCCAAACGCACGGTGACTACGTGTGAAGGCGAGACCATTAAGCCCGATTTAGATTCGTGGGCGATAAACCATATTGAGCGCCGCCAGAGCCGCTCGTCAGTCGATGTGAGCGTGGCATGGCTGGAAGCGCCCGAAGGGTCACAGTTGCTGCTGGTTGCCAATGAGGATTTTTGTCACTGGCAGCCGAAAGAGAAAACATTTTAACGCCGGATGATGACGCAAATGCGCCTTATCCATCTGTAGGCCTGATTAGCATAGCGCCATCAGGCACTAAGTCCTTTACCAGTGCCCCATCCCCATATGACCACCGCCGCGATAGTTACCACCGCATCCGCCGTAGCCCATTCCGGCTCCACGAGGTATACCCGCCTGTGCCATTGCGACATCGCGCTTAACGCGCTGCTCATCCAGCGATTGATTCAACGCCTCCATCTCTTTTGCTACCGCATTAATTTTTGCCGTGTCTGGCGAACTGGCTGTTAGCAACGCATTGTATTCGTAGCGTTTAGATGTCAGTTGTTGGCGTAAGGTGCTGGTCTGCGCGTAGTAATCATCATAGATTTTCTGAGCCGCCGCCTGTTGTTCGGTGGTCATAGGCGTACCGCCACGTTGCTGCATACCATCACCATACCCCCAGTGATGTTGTGCCAGCGCCGGGGTAGAACCCAGAGCAATCAGCGAGAGTACAATCAGCGCCAGTTTATTATTCCGTTTCATCATTCGTTCTCCTGTTGGTTATCTTACATTCCTTATTGCATCTTCCGTGCCAGACTGGAGGCCCCCGTTCTGCAGGCATCACGCGTGGTGTGCCTGGTGCAAAGTGAGTAAAAATGACTCGCCCGATCGTAACCAGCGGGTCATTTTTACCCGCTGACTTTCAGCGGTTTGTGTCCGAGGGCAGGGTTATCAGGGGTAAAAAATGGCATGATTTCTGCTGTATACCTGAAACGAAGAAAGGACACGGTGGGAAAGGAAGTGCATATGCGTCTGTATAAAGACACGGCGGCAAAGTGGCTGAGCAGATTCTTGCTGGCGGCAATCCTGATTTTAGTTGGCTGGTTTTCTATCATGACCATTCGGGATTATGGCCGCGAAAGTGACGCTGCCCGGCAAACGCTGCTGGAAAAAGGGAGTGTGCTGATTCGTGCCCTGGAGTCCGGTACGCGTGTGGGCATGGGTATGCGCATGCACCATGCTCAGCAGCAGACGCTGTTGGAGGAAATGGCCGTGCAGCCGGGCGTATTATGGTTTGCTGTTGTGGATGAGCATGGTGTGATCATGGCTCACAGTAATTCTGCGATGGTTGGAAAGTCACTCTATACACCGGATGTCCTGCGGCAGTTAAAGCCAGAGGAACAAGAACGCTGGCGGCGCATTGATGTACCTGCGGACGGCAGTGAAACAACGCCGGCACTGGAAATTTATCGCCAGTTTCAGCCGATGTATGGTCCTGGGCGACATGGCATGGCGCGTTGTGCCAGCAATAGCGGACAGATGACTACGCCTTCACAAACCATTTTTATCGCTTTTGATGCCAGTGATCTGGCGGCGACGCAGGCAAGAGAGTGGCGTAACACGCTGATTGTCCTCTCTGCGCTGGCGGCTGTACTGCTGGCAACGGTACTTACATTTTTCTGGTACCAGCGCTATCAGCGTTCGTACAAGGAATTGCAGGATGCGATGAAGCGGAAAGAAAAACTGATGGCGCTTGGGCATCTGGCGGCAGGGGTTGCACATGAAATTCGTAATCCGCTGTCTTCCATCAAAGGTCTGGCGAAGTATTTTGCCGAACGTACTCCGGCAGGAGGCGAGTCACACGAGCTGGCGCAGGTCATGGCGAAAGAGGCAGACCGCTTAAATCGGGTGGTGAGCGAACTCCTTGAACTGGTGAAACCCGCGCACCTCGCGCTCCAGAAAGTGGATCTTAATGAAGTCATCACTCACTCATTGCATCTGGTAAGTCAGGATGCTCAAAGTCGGGAAATTCAGTTACGGTTTACGGTAAATCCTGCACTACCAACCATTCAGGCCGATCCTGACCGGCTAACGCAGGTTCTGCTGAACCTGTATCTGAACGCCATTCATGCTATTGGCCACCAGGGCACGATTACGGTTGAAGCGAGTGAAAGCAGCGCCGAACGCGTTAAAATTGTGGTTGCCGATAGCGGAAAGGGGATTGCACCTGAGCAGCTGGAGGCGATATTTACACCTTACTTTACGACCAAAGCCGATGGTACGGGGCTGGGGTTGGCGGTTGTGCAGAACATTATCGAACAGCATGGTGGAACCATTCAGGTGGCAAGCGTTGAAGGCAAGGGAGCGGTCTTTACTCTCTGGCTGCCGACGAAAGCGAAACAACAGGATTAACAAGGATGACGCGCGGAAAAATCGATATTCTGGTGGTGGACGACGATATCAGCCACTGCACTATTTTACAGGCGCTGCTACGTGGCTGGGGTTATGAGGTCGCGCTGGCCTATAGCGGGCGCGCGGCGCTGGAGCAGGTGCGTGAACATGTTTTCGATCTAGTGCTATGCGATGTGCGCATGGCGGAGATGGACGGCATCGAGACGCTCAAAGAGATCAAGGCGCTGAACCCAGCTATTCCAGTGTTGATTATGACGGCTTTCTCCAGTGTGGAGACCGCCGTAGAAGCACTGAAAACCGGTGCGCTGGATTACTTAATCAAACCGCTGGATTTTGACCGTCTGCAGGACACGCTGGAAAAGGCACTGGCACATACGCGGGAAAGTGGTGCGGAACTGCCGTCGGCAACGGTTGCGCAGTTTGGCATGATTGGCAGAAGCCCGGCGATGCAGCAACTGCTTAATGAGATTGCGATGGTGGCCCCGTCGGACGCCACAGTACTTATTCATGGCGATTCCGGGACGGGGAAAGAGCTGGTGGCTCGGGCACTGCATGCCAGCAGCGCACGCAGTGAGAAACCACTGGTGACACTCAACTGTGCGGCACTTAATGAGTCGCTGCTGGAGTCCGAGCTGTTTGGTCATGAGAAAGGTGCTTTTACCGGTGCGGATAAACGCCGGGAAGGGCGCTTTGTGGAAGCCGATGGCGGCACGTTATTTCTTGATGAGATTGGCGATATCTCACCGTTGATGCAAGTTCGCCTGCTGCGAGCGATTCAGGAGCGGGAAGTTCAGCGTGTTGGCAGCAACCAGACTATTGCGGTTGATGTTCGGCTGATTGCCGCCACGCATCGCTGCCTTGCGGAAGAAGTCAGCGCCGGGCGCTTTCGTCAGGATCTCTACTATCGCCTGAACGTCGTCACCATTGAAATGCCTGCCTTACGCCAGCGTCGGGAAGATATTCCGCTGCTGGCTGAGTATTTTCTCCAGCGCTTTGCCGAACGTAACCGCAAAGCGGTGAAAGGCTTTACGCCACAGGCGATGGATCTGCTGATCCACTATGATTGGCCGGGGAACATTCGCGAGCTGGAAAATGCGATTGAACGGGCGGTAGTGTTGCTGACGGGGGAATATATCTCTGAGCGTGAGCTGCCGATGGCAATCGCAGCAACACCGATAAAAGCAGAGTTCAGTGGTGAGATCCAACCGCTGGTGGATGTTGAAAAAGAGGTGATCCTGGCGGCGCTGGAAAAAACGGGCGGCAACAAAACAGAAGCCGCCCGTCAGTTAGGTATTACTCGCAAAACGCTGCTGGCGAAAATTTCGCGTTAGCGCTGCTCGCGTTTAATGGCGCGCCAGCCGATGTCGTTACGGCTAAAACTGCCATCCCAGCGGATATCGGTCATTAAGGCATAAGCGCGTTTCTGTGCTTCGGCAACGGTATGCCCCAATGCGGTGGCGCACAGTACGCGACCGCCGTTGGTCAGCACGCGATCGTCATCTGACAATTTCGTACCCGCATGGAATACTTTAGCGCCTTCGATTTCTTCTAACGGCAAACCGTGGATCTCATCACCCGTGTGGTAGTTGCCAGGATAACCGCCCGCGGCAATGACCACGCCCAAAGAAGCACGCTCATCCCACTCGGAGGTTTTCTCATCCAGTTTGCCGTCACAGGCTGCGAGGCACAGATCGACCAGATCCGATTTCATGCGCAGCATGATCGGCTGGGTTTCCGGATCGCCGAAGCGGCAGTTGAACTCGATAACCTTTGGATTACCCTGTTTGTCGATCATCAGACCCGCATACAGGAAACCTGTGTAGGTATTCCCTTCCGCCGCCATACCTTTTACCGTTGGCCAAATAATGCGTTCCATGGTGCGCTGATGCACTTCATCAGTTACCACCGGTGCTGGTGAGTAAGCCCCCATACCGCCGGTGTTCGGGCCGATATCGCCGTTACCTACGCGTTTGTGGTCCTGGCTGGTGGCCATCGGCAGCACGTGCTCACCGTCGACCATCACGATAAAGCTCGCTTCTTCACCGTCGAGGAACTCTTCTATAACAATGCGGTGGCCCGCGTCGCCAAAGGCGTTACCCGCCAGCATATCGTGTACGGCGGCTTCTGCTTCTTCGAGAGTCATCGCGACGATAACGCCTTTACCGGCTGCCAGGCCGTCGGCCTTAATCACAATCGGCGCGCCTTTCTCACGCAGATAGGCCAGCGCGGGTTCGATCTCGGTGAAGTTCTGATACTCCGCCGTCGGGATGTTATGACGAGCAAGGAAATCTTTGGTGAAGGCTTTAGAACCTTCCAGTTGTGCTGCACCTTCGGTTGGGCCGAAGATCTTAAGATCTGCGGCGCGGAAGGCGTCAACCACGCCTATCACCAGCGGTGCTTCCGGGCCGACAATAGTCAGATCGATCTTCTCGTTTTGGGCAAAGCTCAGCAGCGCCGGAATATCGGTCACACTGATGGCCACGTTTTGTAGTGCAGGCTCCAGTGCGGTTCCGGCATTACCCGGTGCGACAAAGACGGTGGAAACCTGTGGAGACTGAGCCGCTTTCCACGCCAGGGCGTGCTCGCGCCCGCCGTTACCAATGACTAATACTTTCATCGTCTGCTCCGTGAATTAATGGCGGAAGTGGCGCATGTCAGTGAAGATCATCGCGATGCCATGTTCATCGGCAGCGGCAATCACTTCGTCATCGCGGATAGAACCACCTGGCTGGATAACGCAGCTCACGCCAACGGCAGCTGCGGCATCAATACCGTCGCGGAACGGGAAGAAGGCGTCGGAAGCCATGGCGGAACGTTTCACTTCCAGACCTTCATCACCGGCTTTAATCCCTGCGATTTTGGCGGAGTAAACGCGGCTCATCTGGCCTGCGCCTATCCCGATGGTCATGTTCTCTTTGGCATAGACAATGGCGTTGGATTTCACGAACTTCGCCACCTTCCAGCAGAACAGCGCATCGCGCAGTTCCTGCTCGGTCGGCTGGCGTTTGGACACCACGCGCAGGTCACCTTCGGTAACCATACCTAAGTCGCGATCCTGAACCAGCAAACCGCCGTTAACGCGTTTGAAGTCCAGGCCCGGCACACGCTGTGCCCACTGGCCGCAGGTCAGGACGCGAACGTTTTGTTTAGCGGCGGTGATCTTCAGCGCTTCTTCAGTTGCGGATGGGGCGATAATTACTTCCACGAACTGGCGGGAGATGATGGCCTGCGCGGTTTCAGCATCCAGCTCGCGGTTAAAGGCAATGATGCCGCCGAACGCGGAGGTCGGGTCTGTTTTGTAGGCGCGATCATAGGCATCAAGAATAGAGGTGCTTACCGCCACGCCGCATGGGTTAGCGTGCTTGACGATCACGCAGGCCGGTTCACTGAACTCTTTCACACATTCCAGGGCGGCATCGGTATCAGCGATGTTGTTATAGGAGAGCGCTTTGCCCTGTACCTGCTGCGCCGTTGCCACTGACGCTTCTTTGACGTTCTCTTCTATATAGAAGGCTGCCTGCTGGTGGCTGTTCTCTCCGTAGCGCATATCCTGCTTCTTAACGAAGTTCAGGTTCAGCGTACGCGGGAAGCGACCGGCGGCTTCTTTGCTTTCGCCGTGGTAAGCCGGAACCATGCTGCCGAAGTAGTTGGCAATCATGCTGTCGTAGGCGGCGGTGTGTTCGAAAGCTTTAATCGCGAGATCGAAGCGGGTGTCGAGGGTCAGAGAGCCTTCGTTGGCATCCATCTCTTTAATAATGGCGTCGTAGTCGCTGCTCTTCACCACGATGGCAACATCTTTATGGTTCTTGGCTGCGGAGCGCACCATGGTCGGGCCGCCGATATCGATGTTCTCTACTGCATCTTCCAGCGAGCAGCCTTCACGGGCAACGGTCTCGGCGAACGGATACAGGTTAACGACAACCATATCGATAGGGGCAATGTGGTGCTGTTCCATAATGGCATCGTCTTGGCCGCGACGACCGAGGATGCCACCGTGTACTTTTGGATGCAGGGTCTTTACGCGTCCATCCATCATTTCCGGGAAACCGGTGTAATCGGAAACTTCGGTCACTGGCAGACCTTTCTCTGCTAACAGGCGTGCGGTGCCACCTGTAGAAAGCAGCTCCACACCACGTGCGGAAAGTGCCTGAGCGAATTCGATGATACCGGCCTTGTCAGAAACACTGAGCAGAGCGCGGCGGACTGGACGACGTTGTTGCATGGTAAATCCCCTGGATTTGACTATTACAGAGAGCGTTAGGTGAATTCTTGCGTAAAAACTCAGCTAACGCCCCTTACGGGGCATCCTTGTTGTGCGGTGGCATTGTAACGAAAACGTTTGCGCAACGCTCGCGAATTTTTAATTTTCGATTCAGACCCCTGCTTCTTCCTATATAACGCCGCTTTGGCAGAGAGATGATCGCAGAAAGGAGGGGGCGGTTTGTGGATAACTCTGTGTGTAAATGGGTATAAGGTAGGCTTTTGCTGTGGAATGCAGCAGTCAGTCATTTTTCTGTCATTTAAGGGTTGCGGGCTGAGGGAAACTCCCTATAATGCGCCTCCATCGACACGGCGGATGTGAATCACTTCACACAAACAGCCGGTTCGGTTGAAGAGAAAAATCCTGAAATTCAGGGTTGACTCTGAAAGAGGAAGGCGTAATATACGCCACCTCGCGACAGAGCGCTAAAGCGCGTCGCAACTGCTCTTTAACAATTTATCAGACAATCTGTGTGGGCACTCGAAGATACGGATTCTTAACGTCGCAAGACGAAAAATGAAT
>NZ_JANEWI010000048.1:0-31628 GCF_028069775.1 Citrobacter sp. Igbk 17
ATTTATTATTATTGTGAATTTATAAATTAGTATTATCTAATGACATAAATAATGCCTAATGAAATTTGCGTTAAATCAAATAAAATATTATTTCACATTGCGTCAAAGTTACTCTCGTGACACTTTGATTTCGAGATTGTTAAATGGATGTTTTTCAAAATTCATAAGGAATGACATATGAAAAGATCGATTGTTTTTTCGGCATTGGTTCCATTCTTATTCGCCGGAGTAGTGCATGCAGCAGACGGTAACGTTATCACTGAAGATGGGCAGTTGATTATTAAAGCAACTGTACAAGGTTCTTCATGTCATTTCAGTTCAGAAAGCGGAAGTTCTGCAATTATCGACATGAATACGATATCAACTTCCGACGTCTATAAGATTGATGTTGGTGAAGTCAATCCTACTAAATGGAATAATGACACTGATTTAATTGAAATTATCTGTCCATCTTCTGTTGCGTTAAAAACCATTATTTTTGACCCAACAAATTTTTCTGGTACATACCCAACATTGTTACAAGATGATGATGGGGATGCCACTGGCGTTGGTTTCTCTGTTGATTTTCATAACAGTGAGTCGACCTCGGTAACTATTGATTCAAACAACAAAATTGTAGATGTTAGCCAGTTGAAAGGTGAAGATAATGGCGCTGACGGCATTAAATACACGTTAAAATTTGATGCGCAATGGGCTCGTCTGGCTCAGGATGTTAAAGCGGGCGAAGTAAAATCTACTATTAAATTTACTGTCGAAACAGATTAATTCTCAATGGCTATATTGCCGGGCGTCACCGGCAATATAGCGCTATCACTAAGGTAGTGTATTATGAAACGGATTTTACTTGCAGCCCTGATAGCGCTGACGCTCCCAGCACACGCCGATATCGTGATTTATGGCACCCGCGTTATTTATCCGGCGGAGAAAAAAGAAATTGTCGTTCAGTTAATGAACCAGAGTAGTAGACCATCTCTGGTGCAAAGCTGGATTGATGATGGAGACACGTCATTACCGCCAGAAAAGATTAACGTACCATTTTTGCTTTCACCACCCGTTGTTCGTGTTAAAGGCAATTCAGGTCAGCAAATAAAAATAAAGAAAATGGCTAATGCGTTACCAGATAACAAAGAAAGTATTTTTTATTTTAATGTGCTGGATATTCCACCCAATTCAAAAGATCAAGATGGGAAAAACACACTTAAATTTGCCATGCAAAACAGGTTGAAAATGCTGTATCGGCCAAAAGGCGTTGAGGCTGTTACGCAAAACAGTATTAAAAAATTAACCTTTTCTCGCAATAGTCGTGGTTTAAATTTACAAAACGCTACGGCTAACTGGATTACAGTGCCAAAAATTGAGGCAAATAAAGTACAACTAAATGGTAAAACAATTTTATTGCCACCGTTGTCCAGCCAGATACTCCAGTTGAGAAACAATGGTAGCAGTCAATATGTTGTCACCATTATTGATGATCGTGGGAATTACGTTAGCGATACGGTCAGCGTTAAATAATATGAGGTGTGGCTATGTTAAGGATAACTCCACTTGCTTCTGCGATCTTTTTGTTGCTGTTTTCAGGTCAGTTATTTGCTGAAGAGGAAACCTTTGATACCCATTTTATGATGGGTGGATTGAAGGGAGAAAAAATTAGTAATTTCAGTTTCGACGGTGAAAAACCGTTGCCGGGTACCTATGATTTAGATCTTTATCTAAACAATCAATGGCGTGGTAAGTATGAGCTGAATGTGAAGGATGAACCTGATGAGACCTGCTTAAGCTGGGATCTCGTTCACCGTTTGGGTATTAAGTCTGAAGGGATTAACGCTGATAAAGATGCGCAGTGTGTCCCGCTAAAAGCGGCATTGCAGGGCGGGACGTCAACATTTGATATGAGTCGATTTCGTCTTGATCTCAACGTACCACAGGCTTTTGTCAACGAACTGGAACACGGTTACGTTGAGCCAGAAAACTGGGATCGCGGAATTAGCGCGTTGTATACATCCTATTATGCGAGCCAATATTATAGCGATTATAAAAACTCCGGTACCAGTAAGAATACCTTCGTTCGCTTTAACAGCGGGTTAAATTTGCTGGGTTGGCAACTGCACTCTGATGCCAGTTACAATAAAACGGATGACAGTAGTGGTGAGTGGAAAAGTAATACTCTGTATCTGGAGCGTGGGATCCCGGAGATTTTGGGTACGCTACGGGCGGGTGATATGTACACATCATCAGATATTTTTGACACCGTTCGCTTTCGCGGAGTGCGTCTGTACCGTGATATGCAGATGTTGCCAAACTCCAAACAGAATTTTACGCCGTTGGTGCAGGGGATTGCGCAAAGTAACGCGTTGGTCACTATCGAGCAAAATGGTTTCGTGGTGTATCAAAAACAGGTCCCGCCGGGGCCATTCTCCATTGCTGATTTGCAACTGGCTGGTGGCGGTGCTGACCTTGACGTTAGCGTGAAAGAAGCGGATGGCAGTGTCACAACCTATCTGGTTCCCTATTCTTCGGTTCCCAATATGCTTCAGCCCGGAGTATCAAAGTATGATTTTGCTGCCGGTCGTAGCCATATTGAAGGCGCCAGTAACCAAAGTGACTTTGTTCAGGCCAGCTATCAATATGGTTTTAATAATCTTTTAACGCTGTATGGCGGCACAATGCTAGGGGATAACTACAACGCCTTTACGCTGGGAACCGGCTGGAATACGCGTATCGGCGCGGTTTCATTCGATGCCACCCAGTCCCATAGTAAACAGGATAATGGCGATGTCTTTGATGGTCAGAGCTACCAGCTTGCATGGAGTAAATTTCTCACGCAAACCGGAACACGTTTTGGTTTAGCGGCATATCGTTATTCGTCCCGTGATTATCGTACATTTAACGATCACGTTTGGGCGAATAATAAAAACTCGTATCATCGTGATGAAAATGATGTCTACGATATTGCTGATTATTACCAGTATGATTTTGGCCGCAAAAATAGTTTCTCAGCCAATATTAATCAATCGCTACCGGATGGCTGGGGATCCGTATCGCTAAGCACGTTATGGCGAGATTACTGGGGACGTAGCGGTAACAGTAAAGACTATCAGTTGAGCTATACCAATAGCTGGCAGCGTATTAGCTATACACTGTCGGCCAGCCAGACTTATGATGAATATCATAACGAAGATAAACGTTTCAACATCTTTATTTCCATACCGTTTAATTGGGGAGATGGTATATCTGCTCCACGGCGACAAATGTATCTATCAAATTCGACCACGTTTGATGATGATGGTTTTGCGTCAAATAATACGGGTATCACTGGTATAGCGGGCGATCGCGATCAATTCAATTATGGCGTCAACCTGAGTCACCAGCGCCAGGATAGCGAGACAACGGCCGGAGCAAATCTGACATGGCGAGCACCAGTGGCAACGGTCAATGGGAGTTATAGCCAATCGTCAAAATATAAACAGAGCAGCGGAAGCCTGTCTGGCGGGATTGTGGCGTGGTCTGGAGGGATTAATCTGGCAAATACACTCTCGGATACTATTGCGATAGTGGAGGCCCCTGGACTTGAAGGCGCATATATCAATGGACAAAAATATCGGGTAACAAACAGCAAAGGCACCGTGGTATATGATGGCATGACACCGTATCGCGAGAATATGCTGACCCTGGATGTGTCTAATTCGCACAGTGAAACAGAGTTACAAGGTAACCGTAAAAGTGTTGCGCCATACCGCGGAGCTGTGGTCAAGGCACGCTTTGATACAGACCAACGCAAACCTTGGTATTTTAAAGCACTGCGTCCGGATGGTTCCCCATTAACCTTTGGTTATGAAGTGGAAAGCGAGCAGGGCGAAAATATTGGCCTGGTTGGGCAGGGCAGTATGTTGTTTATTCGTACCAATGATGTACCTGCAAAAATCAAAGTTGCCATTGATAAACAACAAGGACGTTACTGCACAATCTCTTTCAGTAAGGGAATTGATGTAAGTAAGACATACGCTTGCCAGTAAAAGGATAATGATGATGAGATGGTTACTCTTAACACTATTAACATTCTGCTCGTTTGCGGCGCAGGCAGATAAATGTAATTCTGTTCCCTCAGAAAATATTATGGGCGCATATTCTTTCACTCCCGATGCAATGTCCGGTACGCTTACTGGTGGTATTTTTGCTTCTGGCCTGGATGGTGCTGCTGTACTGAAATGTAGTGCACAGGAACAAGTATGGTTGAAGGCGGCAATGGCCTTCCTGCATAGCAATAAATATGCTTTTAAGGTCGGCAGTAAATATTATATTGTTTCTTTCTCCGTTAGTTACGAGGAAAAAGGTACTGTTGCAAATAAAGCAGAATATACGTTATCAGATTTTTTTAATATGGCAGGATTAGCACTGAATTATTCCATTGTTGAGGCATCAGACCCTGGGGCGGCAACGATTATCGCCCCTGGTGCAACGATCCCCCTCGTTACTGAGCTGAATCTTGAGTACTGTCAGGGAAATGAGAAAAACTGTAGTTTTAAAAAATTCAATTATAATCTAAATGTCACGATTATGGTCGATATCACAACCTGCTATTTTGGTAATCAGGAAATTGATCTGGGGGTGATAAATATTAATGATCTGGATAAGAAAGCATTTGAACTTCATCCGGTAAAATTCACCTGCCAGGCCAGTGGTGCCGGGAGTCTAAAATTTACACCTGATAATCTGTTATTTTACTTTGAACCGATGAGTCCGTTGGCGGAGGATTCGATGACCCTGACCAATGACTACGGTACAGCGGCAAATAGCGCAGGGTCGGTAGGATTTCAGTTATCAATGAATGGTTCGACCAGTATTGGGTATGGCAGGAGTAACCTGTATCAATCTGATGCTGTGACAGGGAATATAGTGCCGATTAATATCTATGCTCGTACCAGAACGTATGCAGGCAAAGTCACCGCTGGGGAGACAATGAGTCGGGTAAAAGTCGTTGTAGATTACAACTAAAAAGAGAAGTTCGGCATGAAGCTTACGCACCCAATAACATACTGGGTGCGTTTTTTTTACCGGTGATAAAAAATCTCGCCGTCGTAGGCTTTAATGATCTTAGCATCGGCATCGTTGACCAGCACATACGCGCCGCCCATATAGGTCCAGTGGGTGCCTGCCGTTGGTGCGGGCAGGTTGCGCAGATTCCATTGCTTAATGGTGTATTCTTCGGTGAGATACAGTGGTGGAACCTTGTCACCGGGCTTGAAATGGGTAAAGTCGGCAATGAAACTGCTCAACTCATATTTATCAATACCTGTGGGGGCTGCGGTTGCAGCCGGCGCGGCCCAGACCGCACTGCTTGCGAGCAGTAGTGCACCCAGCAACATTTTCTTCTTCATACCCATCCTCTCTACCTGTTCGGGTCATCAAAATTAGCCCTGTATGATTCCTGGCTAACAGGACATCTGACAAGCACTATTTTGTGATTACTCCAGTCATTTCGTAAAAAGTGTAAATGAAAGTGCAGAAATCCGGCAACCGTGACCCAGCGGTTTCACCGCCAAAGCCTGTTCCGCACCAATTTACATCGTTAATCGCAGGCAGTATCCTGTTGCCGAAACCTGAATATCATATTTGTGTTTCAACGACTCGGGGTGCCCTTCTGGTGAAGGCTGAGAAATACCCGTACCACCTGATCTGGATAATGCCAGCGTAGGGAAGTCTGACACTGCTCGTGTCCCTTCTTCACGCGGGCAGGAGTTGAACCATGCAGCCTGACCTGCACAGCCGTACCCTTGCGGCTCACACCTTACAGCAATTTAGAACGCTTTCCCCACTGACACACTGTATGACTAATGACGTTGTGCAGAGTTTTACCGCCAATACGCTACTGGCTTTAGGGGCATCCCCTGCGATGGTGATTGAACCTGAGGAAGCCAGCCAGTTTGCAGCTATTGCCCAGGCGCTACTCATTAATGTTGGGACACTGACTCAGGCGCGAGCAACGGCAATGCGTGCCGCCGTTGAGCAGGCGCAGCAGGCGAAAACCCCCTGGACGCTGGATCCTGTTGCCGTTGGCGCACTGGATTTTCGTCGTCGCTTTTGTCTGGACATACTTGCGCTGCGCCCGGCTGCGATTCGTGGCAACGCGTCAGAAATACTCGCCCTGGCTGGGATGAACGCCGGTGGGCGTGGGGTGGATACCACCGACACCGCATTGGCTGCGCTTCCCGCAGCGAAGGCGCTGGCTCGTCAGGTCGGAGCCATCGTCGCGGTTACCGGGGAAGTGGATTATGTCACTGATGGTCAGCGGACGGTGGGTATTCATGGTGGCGATCCGCTGATGACGCGGGTAGTGGGCACCGGATGCGCACTGTCAGCGGTAGTCGCCGCCAGTTGCGCACTGCCCGGTGACCGGCTTGATAACGTCGCTTCCGCCTGTAGCTGGATGAAACAGGCCGGACAAATTGCCACGCAACAATCGACCGGACCGGGCAGTTTTGTCCCGGCATTTCTCGACGCCCTCTATAATCTGAACCCCCAGGAGCACGCATGAAACGGATTAACGCCTTAACCATTGCCGGAACCGATCCGAGCGGTGGCGCAGGAATTCAGGCCGACTTAAAAACATTTTCGGCACTCGGCGCTTATGGCTGTTCAGTCATCACGGCACTGGTGGCGCAAAATACGCGCGGAGTACAGTCGGTATACCGGATTGAACCCGATTTTGTGGCGGCGCAACTGGACTCTGTGTTCAGCGATGTGCGCATCGATACCACCAAAATCGGCATGCTGGCAGAAACCGATATTGTCGAAGCCGTTGCCGAACGTTTACAGCGTCACCGGGTACAAAACGTCGTACTGGATACGGTAATGCTGGCAAAAAGCGGCGATCCGCTGTTGTCTTCCTCTGCGGTTGAAACGCTGCGTACCCGTCTGTTACCGCAAGTGTCGATTATTACCCCTAATCTGCCGGAGGCGGCGGCGTTGCTCGGTGCATCGCATGCCCGAACGGAGCAGGAAATGTTAGAACAGGGGCGTGCGCTGCGTGCGCTGGGCTGTGAGGCGGTATTAATGAAAGGGGGGCATCTGGATGATGAGCAAAGCCCTGACTGGCTCTTTACCCGTGATGGCGAACAGCGCTTCACCGCGCCAAGAGTGGCAACCAAAAATACGCACGGAACAGGTTGTACGCTGTCGGCGGCGCTGGCGGCGCTGCGTCCACGTCATGTTAACTGGGCTGATACGGTACAGGAAGCTAAGTCGTGGCTCTCTGCGGCGCTGGCGCAGGCCGACACGCTGGAAGTTGGCGAAGGAATCGGTCCGGTCCATCATTTCCACGCGTGGTGGTAATGGGTATACTGGCTGCAGAAACGGCTGCCAGGAAAAAGATAAATGGAACAAGCGCATACCCAGCTTATCGCGCAACTGAATGAACGTATTTCAGCGGCGGACAACACGCCGCTGTATATGAAATTCGCTCAAACGGTTAAGAACGCTGTGCGCAGTGGGATCCTGGAGCATGGTAATATCCTGCCTGGCGAGCGCGACCTCAGCCAGTTGACTGGCGTTTCACGCATTACGGTGCGAAAAGCGATGCAGGCGCTGGAAGAAGAGGGGGTGGTGACGCGTGCGCGTGGCTACGGGACGCAAATCAATAACATCTTCGAGTATTCGCTCAAAGAAGCGCGCGGTTTTTCACAACAGGTGGTGTTGCGCGGTAAAAAGCCGGATACGCTGTGGGTGAATAAACGCGTGGTGCCCTGCCCGGAAGAGGTGGCTCAGCAGTTGGCCATTGCTGTCGGCAGTGAGGTCTTCCTGCTTAAGCGCATTCGCTATGTTGATGAAGATGCTGTGTCTATTGAAGAATCATGGGTACCCGCCCATCTTATCCATGACGTGGATGCCATTGGCGTTTCACTGTACGAGTATTTACGCAGCCAGCATATCTTTCCACAGCGTACACGCTCACGCGTCAGTGCGCGGATGCCGGACGCAGAGTTCCAGTCACATATTCAGATGGACAGCAAAGTGCCGGTACTGGTGATCAAGCAGGTAGCGCTTGATCAGCAGCAACGGCCTATTGAATACAGTATCAGTTACTGTCGAAGCGACCTATACGTCTTTGTGTGCGAGGAGTAACGCCTCGCGTGAGGGGGCGCAGTCGCCGCCGCGGTGACCCACCACCCAGGATGCTACCGCATTGCCAAGCAGGACGGCATCGCCCAGCGACCAGCCCGATGCCAGCCCAGCCAGCATACCGCCTGCGTGACTGTCTCCCGCACCGATGGTATCAACGACTGAGGTCGGAAAGGCGGGCACGCAACCGGATGTCTGAGCGCTGAAATACCACGCGCCGTCTTTATCGTGACGTACTACTACCGGTGCGGTGAAACGCTGCACCCATTCTGTGCCAAAACCTTCCACATCCTGACTCAATGCAAACCGCTCGGCGGCAATTTCTGCCTCCTGACGATTAAGTGACACCAGCGGACGACAGGCCATGATCCGCGCCATCAGAGCATCGGGAATATCACCAATTCGCGGACCAAAATCGATGAATGGTGTAGCCGTCGTAAGACTCTCCAGCCACCGTACCAGCAATTCACCACAGGGTGAGGCCAACTGATAGCCGGAAAGGTAGACGTAACTCTCGTGCGGGATATTCAGCTGTGCCAGCCAGTCAGCATTCCACTGATTTTCGACGCCGCTAAATGACATAAATGTGCGTTCACCGTCCGGCTCGACCAGTGCCAGACACCAGCCGTTATCGCCCTCAGCATTGTCGATCAGGCTGTGCAATCCTTCTTTCGCCATACGGTTGCGGATTATATCGGCCCACACGCCCTGACCCAGCGGTAAAGCATTACTGGCCTCGATGCCCAGACGCTTCAGAGCGACGGCAATGTTGAGCGCACAACCGCCCACGTTCACGCCCTGCTGCTTAAGCTCAATATCACAGCCGCGCCAGGGAAGTGCATACGCATCGGCAATCACATCAATAACCGCCGCACCGACTACCGTTACCGGTTGCTGGCTGTGCAACTGTGGGAGAAGCATTTGCAGACGCGTAGCACTCATAGCGCCTCCCGTTGCTCGCGCAGTCGCACTAGCGCACTGGCATAGCGGGTGAAATCGAGCTTATTCACCGCATCCAGTTCCTGTTTTAACGTCGGATTAATCGCGCTTACGCCGTGTAGCGCACCACAAATAGCGGTTGCCATTGCCCCGATGGTGTCAGTGTCGCCGCCGAGGTTCGCACACAGTACTGCACAGCGGTTAGGATCGGTTTGTGCCAGTTCGACCATCGCGATGGCGCAGGGCACGGATTCGATGGTGCTGGTCCCGGCGCCAATCACCTGATACAGCTGCTCGCTGGCAGATTCCGCACCGTTGGCCTCGCGAACGATTTTCAATGCCAGTTCGAGGCGGGCTGCAAGCGATGCGCTAAACGTAGTGATCCGTTTTTGCTGAGCGTGGAGGGCAATCGCGGGAAGTGCCCCGACAATCTCAGGCCATGTCCTTGCGTCGATAGCACGAGACACCGCCCAGGCGATGACCACCGCGCCCGCAATCGCTAAATCCGACTTATGTGTCGGACTAGAGGCCAGCGCGATGTCGTCAATAAACGCATCAAGATTCCCTGTCGGTAGCAGGCATCCCAACGGCGACACACGCATAGCCGCCCCATTGGTGACACCGTTGTTTTCCAGCTCAGCAACAGACTTACCGTCGCGGATGGCGTTGAGTGCAATCTTTGAGGTGGGCCCCAGCACGTTTTTATTGAAAGCATCAAAACGCTCAGCCCAGGCGAGGATATTGCGGCCAATAACGTCCGGAACAATTTCTCCATCGCTCTCTAACAGAGCATCAGCCAGACACAGTGCCATGGAGGTGTCATCAGTAAACTCAGCCTGATTAAAGTAACACGCTGCATTATTTTCTTCAGGGCCCGGTAAAAAGCGGTCGATCCAACCAAAGTGTGCCTTAACGCGGGTTCTTGGCCACAGTTCCGACGGCATACCCATCGCATCCCCTAACGCCTGCCCATAAAGAGCACCGAGAATACGTTCTGCTTTCATTTAACTTCCCCTTGTTGCAATGCGATATCGCGGTCGTCCACCTTAATGGCGGTGATTTCTTTGTCTGACTCGCGAAAGAAAATCATAAACAGCACGGCGATAACGGCGATCATGATCGCGCCAAATCCCCACATGCCAGCCCAGTTAAAGGTGAGGCCATCAACCGGCTCTTTATAAGCAAACATTTTTTCCATCATCACCCCACCCAGGCGGTAGCCGAGCAGGCTGCCGAATCCCTGACAGCAGAGAGTGATTAACCCCTGCGCCGCGGTGCGCATGTGCACAGGCGCTTTTTTATCGACATAGATGTAGGCCGTAACGTAGTAGAAATCGTAGCTAACGCCATGTAGCAGAATGCCGAGAAATAGCAGGGCGTAGGTGAAATATTCTTCCGCGCCGCCGTAAACAAAAAATCCGTAACGGATCGCGGCAGTGATAAGACCAAGCAACAATACCTTTTTAATGCCAAAGCGTTTGGTGAAGAACGGCAGTGCCAGCATAAAGAAAATTTCAGAGAACTGACCCAGCGTCATCCAGCCGGTCGCATTTTTCATCCCAACTTCTGTCAGGTAGCCGTTGGCGAAGATGTAATAGAACGCCAGCGGCATGGCAAACAGAAAAGAGCAGAAGAAAAAGACCAGGAAGTTCTTATCACGCAGCAGGATCAGCGCATCCAGACCCAGCATGACTTTGAAATCCATTTTGCCGGTACTTTTTGGCGGCGTATCCGGTAAGAAGAACGCAAAGACGCCCAACAGCGCGGAGCTTCCGGCTGTGATCAGCAAGGGAATATTAGTCGGTGAGATATCGCTATAGCCCAGCATTTGCGGTAAGAAACCGCAGGCTAAACCAGAGGCGATCCAGCCAATCGTCCCCATCACGCGGATGCGTGGGAAATCACGCTCAACGTCCGGTACGTTGGCAAAAGCGATACTGTTGGTCAGCGCAATCGTCGGCATATAGGTCAACGAATACGCCAGCAATAGCGGAAAGAATCCGCCAAACGTCGTCTGCTGCGCGGCAAAATACATCAAAATCGCGCCGACAAACATCAGCACTGCCAGTACTTTTTGCGCAGAGAAAAAGCGGTCAGTGATCGAACCGACGAAGATCGGTGAGAGGATCGCGGCAATGGCGGTACAGGCATAAGACCAGCCAATTTCACCGGCAGTAAAGCCGCTTTTACTCAGCCAGAGCCAAAGTGGCACAAACCAGGCGCCCCAGATAAACCACTCCACAAACATCATGAACGACAGCTTAACTGTAGTTTTCATCTTTAAATCCTTCATGACAGGTAAGGTACGGCTGGATAGTACCACCTGATAATACCTTTTAAATACCTTTATGCTCTGAATTTGACCGCTGTATCATTTTTTGATGCCTGAATCGAGCCAGCGGAAATCGCTGAAAAGTGCGCTAAAGATGGAAAAAATACGCAGTCAGTACCAGGCTTATTGCTGCCCGCAACCAGGCGGGTCAGGACAATCCACTTCCGATATCAAATCGGAACTTACGGGAGCATAGCTATGACTGATATTGCGCAGTTGCTTGGCAAAGATGCCGACAACCTTTTACAGCATCGTTGTATGACCATTCCTTCTGACCAACTTTACCTGCCAGGACATGATTACGTCGACCGCGTGATGGTTGACAATAACCGTCCACCCGCCGTGCTGCGTAATATGCAGACGCTGTACAACACCGGACGGCTCGCCGGGACCGGTTATTTGTCGATTCTGCCTGTAGACCAGGGGGTGGAACATTCTGCTGGGGCATCGTTTGCCGCAAACCCGCTGTATTTTGATCCCAAAAATATTGTTGAGCTGGCAATTGAAGCGGGCTGCAACTGCGTCGCGTCAACCTATGGCGTGCTGGCGTCTGTTTCGCGTCGTTATGCACATCGCATTCCATTCCTTGTGAAAATTAACCATAACGAAACGCTCAGCTACCCGAATACCTTTGACCAGACGCTGTATGCCAGCGTGGAGCAAGCGTTCAATATGGGCGCGGTCGCGGTGGGGGCAACCATTTATTTCGCTTCTGAGGAGTCTCGCCGCCAGATTGAAGAGATTTCTGCGGCCTTTGAACGTGCCCATGAGTTGGGCATGGTGACGGTACTTTGGGCCTATTTGCGCAACTCTGCGTTTAAGAAAGACGGTGTGGATTATCATGTTTCGGCTGATTTGACCGGGCAGGCAAACCATCTGGCGGCGACTATCGGCGCGGATATCGTTAAACAGAAAATGGCAGAGAATAACGGCGGGTATAAAGCGGTTAACTTCGGCTACACCGATGATCGTGTCTATAGCAAGCTGACCAGTGATAACCCGATTGATCTGGTGCGTTATCAACTGGCGAACTGCTATATGGGACGCGCCGGACTCATTAACTCCGGGGGTGCGGCTGGTGGAGAAACCGATCTCAGCGATGCGGTGCGTACAGCGGTGATTAATAAACGAGCCGGTGGTATGGGGTTAATTCTTGGACGTAAAGCGTTCAAGAAAACCATGGCTGACGGCGTGAAGCTGATTAACGCCGTGCAGGATGTTTATCTGGATAACAAAGTCACGATTGCCTGATGTCAGTAGAGTACCGTCGGATTAGCGCAATAATGGGCAACCCGGCGGTAGCCTGCAACGCAGGGCTGCGGGCAGGATTTCAACATGAAACTCTTGCCCGCTGAGCGGTTCACCATCCAGATTGAAGGTAATTTCATGTGGCGCACGGATATCAAACCATGATGATGCGCCATCGATGATATTCGGATTGTCTTCGGACTGAGTTATCGCCGATAGCAGTGCCGGAATCAGCTCCTCACCGGTAAAGATTCGCAGTTGCAGCAGACCGTCGTTAATGAGCGCGGTTGGGCAAAGTTGCTGTCCGCCACCGGCCTGACGCCCGTTGCCAATACCAATCACCAGCGCATCCCCCTGCCAGTGAAAGTTTTCGCCGCGAATGTCGCAACTGTCTGGCTTCAGCGTATCCATGCGCATTAACCCGTGAATAAAGTACGACACACCGCCCAGGGCGGCTTTGAGTTTCTCCGGTGTTTCGCTGGTGATCCGCGTACCGAACCCTCCGGTCGCCATATTGATAAAGCAGGTTTTATCGTTGACCTGCGCCATATCAATCTCTACCGAGTTCCCGGCAATAGCCAGCTTTAATGCCTTGTCCAGCGCTTCAGGAATGCCAACGCTGGTAGCAAAATCATTTGCCGTTCCCAATGGCAAAATCCCGAGTGCGGGAACATTCTCCCCCTGGCAGTGGATCAGCGCTGTGGATACTTCGTTGATGGTACCGTCACCACCGCCGGCAATCACCGTTGCCACGCCCAATCGTAGCGCTTCATCAACGTAACGTTGCGCGTCACCTTTTTCCCAGGTCACGCGAACATGGATTTCGACACTTTCGTTGCGCAGTTGAGCAATAGCGTCACGCAGGGGAAGGTTATCAGCACTTTTCCCATTCAGGATCAGTAAGCTGGCCGGGAATGCTATCATCCTGTTACCTCACTTTTATCGTTTTAACTAGTGTATGTCAGGAATGCGTTTATGGCGTAGGAACTGACTGAAAGCGAAGACCCATAGACGGGTTCTGAGGGAGATATGGGGGGGGATTGACTCGCTTCGCTCGCCCCTTTGGGGCAGCCCGTTCGCTGCGCTCCCGGTCTGTCCAACTGGCTGCGCCAGTAGTCGAACCCGGTCGGGGGTTTCTCATCCCCCTCGCAGATGTGCATGCGAAAAAAGAGCCCGTACTTTCGTACGAGCTCTTTCTTGAATATGGCGGTGAGGGGGGGGGATTGACTCGCTTCGCTCGCCCCTTTGGGGCAGCCCGTTCGCTGCGCTCCCGGTCTGTCCAACTGGCTGCGCCAGTAGTCGAACCCCGGTCGGGGGTTTCTCATCCCCCCCGCAGATGTGCAACATGCGAAAAAAAAGCCCGTACTTTCGTACGAGCTCTTTCTCGAATATGGCGGTGAGGGGGGGATTGACTCGCTTCGCTCGCCCCTTTGGGGCAGCCCGTTCGCTGCGCTCCCGGTCTGTCCAACTGGCTGCGCCAGTAGTCGAACCCCGGTCGGGGGTTTCTCATCCCCCCGGAGATGTGCAACATGCGAAAAAAAAGCCCGTACTTGCGTACGAGCTCTTCCTCGAATATGGCGGTGAGGGGGGGATTCGAACCCCCGATACGTTGCCGTATACACACTTTCCAGGCGTGCTCCTTCAGCCACTCGGACACCTCACCATATTGTTGTTCCTGTATTGCTGGAACGGGCGCTAATGTAGGGGAAATACCGCCCCGGCGTCAATCTACTTTTTCAAAAAAACGTGCATTTACACAAACTTCAAGCAACATGGGGCTTAAATGAGCGGGAATTGTTTTTTTTGCCAGCATCCTAAAATTTGCTAATCTGATATTCCCTCGGAAAATGATGATAATAAGTGCGAGAACGTTCCGCATAACAATATTCAGGAGACAATATGGAAATAATTTTCTATCACCCTACATTTGATACGGCCTGGTGGTTAAAGGCGCTGGCGAAAGCCATCCCTGGCGCTAACGTTCGCGAGTGGAAAGCGGGTGATAACGCCCATGCCGACTATGCGCTGGTCTGGCATCCGCCGGTTGAAATGCTGGCAGGACGAAAATTGAAAGCCGTCTTTGCATTAGGAGCCGGAGTGGACTCCATCCTCAGTAAGCTAAAAGCGCACCCGGAGATGCTGGATACCTCGATTCCACTTTTCCGTCTGGAAGATACCGGTATGGGTCTGCAAATGCAGGAGTATGCGGTGAGTCAGGTGTTGCACTGGTTCCGCCGCTTTGATGACTATCAGGCATTAAAAACCCAGGCGAAGTGGCAGCCGTTGCAAGAGTATACCCGTGATGAATTTACCATCGGAATCATGGGCGCTGGTGTATTAGGGGCTAAAGTGGCAGAGAGTCTGCAGGCATGGGGCTTCCCGTTACGCTGTTGGAGCCGTACTCATAAATCCTGGCCTGGTGTGGAAAGTTTTGCAGGCACCGAAGAGTTGAGTGCGTTTTTAAGCCAGACGCGTGTGCTGATTAATCTTCTGCCCAATACGGCAGAAACGGTGGGCATTATTAATGCCGGGCTGTTGAATCAATTACAGGATGGCGCCTATGTGCTTAACCTGGCGCGTGGCGTTCATCTCAATGAAGACGATCTTCTGGCATCGTTGAATAGCGGAAAACTGAAAGGTGCGATGCTGGATGTTTATAGCCGAGAACCGCTACCGGAAGACAGCCCATTGTGGAAACACCCGCGTGTGGCTATGACGCCGCACATTGCAGCGGTAACGCGCCCGGCGGAAGCGGTGGATTATATCTCTCGTACCATCCTGAACCTGGAAAGTGGAAAAGCGGTTACCGGTCAGGTCGATCGCGTTCGGGGCTATTGATATCAATATCAACCCGGCCCGCGCCGGGTTTCGACTCAATACACCCCGAATTATTTAGGGTATTAAAGGCGGCGATACCTGCTATCCTTGACGGAAAACGACTACAGGAGAGAGTTATGTATCCCGTTGACCTGCATATGCATACCGTTGCCAGCACCCACGCTTACAGCACTTTGAGTGATTATATCGCTGAAGCCCATCGCAAAGGTATCAAACTGTTTGCCATCACCGATCATGGACCTGACATGGCGGATGCGCCACACCACTGGCATTTTATTAACATGCGTATTTGGCCGCGCGTGGTGAATGGCGTGGGGATCCTGCGCGGGATAGAAGCAAACATTAAGAATATTGAAGGTGAGATCGACTGTTCAGGGCCGATGTTTGACTCACTTGATTTGATTATTGCGGGCTTCCATGAGCCGGTTTTTGCCCCTCACGATAAAGAAACCAATACTCAGGCGATGATCGCCACGATGGCGAGTGGCAATGTACATATTATCAGCCACCCAGGAAATCCCAAATATCCCGTCGATATCACCGCAATTGCACAGGCGGCGGCAAAATATCAGGTCGCACTGGAAATCAATAATTCCTCATTTTTGCATTCGCGTAAGGGCAGTGAAGATAACTGTCGCGCTGTCGCTGCTGCAGTACGTGACGCTGGTGGCTGGGTTGCCCTGGGTTCAGATTCCCATACCGCATTTACGTTGGGAGAGTTCGGTGAATGCCGTAAGATTCTGGATGATGTGGGCTTCCCGGAAGACCGAATTCTGAACGTTTCACCAAAACGCTTGCTGACGTTTCTGGAATCGCGGGGCATGGAGCCTATCGCGGAATTTGCTGAACTTTAATTGTTACTAACTGGAATATATCAATGAACGAGTTTTCTATCCTGTGCCGTGTACTGGGCTCGCTGTTTTACCGCCAACCGCAGGACCCTTTACTGGTTCCCCTGTTTACCCTGATTAGCGAAGGTAAACTGTCTGCTAACTGGCCACTCGAACAGGATGAGCTGTTGGCCCGTTTGCAGAAAAGCTGTGATATGCCCCAGCTTGCTGCAGATTACAACGCGCTGTTTGTCGGGAAAGAGTGTTCCGTGCCGCCTTATCGTAGCGCCTGGGTAGAAGGGGCGAAGGAAGCAGATGTTCGTGCATTCCTTTCAGCACGTGGAATGCCGCTGGCGGATACACCAGCCGATCATATTGGTACCTTGTTGCTGGCGGCATCCTGGCTTGAAGACCAGTCAGCAGAAGATGAGAGTGAAGCACTGGAAACCTTGTTTGTTGACTACCTGCTTCCCTGGTGCGACACGTTCCTTGGTAAAGTTGAGGCGCATGCGAATACCGCTTTCTGGCGAACTATGGCACCGCTGACGCGCGATGCCATTAGCGCAATGTGGGACGAATTGCAGGAAGATACCGACGAATAAATGTGATTTAGATCACTATATACTGCAACACAATTTATCATCTTGCATAAATTGTGTGCACGATCTCATTACTATGCCGTTTTTCTGCTAAGATGCGCGGCATGAACATACTTCTCTCTATTGCAATCACAACGGGCATTCTCTCCGGACTCTGGGGATGGGTGGCCGTTTCTCTTGGTTTACTCAGTTGGGCTGGCTTCCTGGGCTGTACGGCTTATTTTGCCTGCCCGCAAGGTGGACTGAAAGGGCTGTGGATCTCGGCGTGTACGCTGCTAAGCGGCGTGGTGTGGGCGTTGGTGATTATTAATGGTAGTGCACTTGCTCCGCATATGGACATCCTTGGTTATGTCATAACGGGAATTGTCGCATTTATGATGTGTATCCAGGCAAAGCAATGGTTGCT
Source organism: Citrobacter sp. Igbk 17 (assembly GCF_028069775.1). Lineage (NCBI taxonomy): Bacteria > Pseudomonadati > Pseudomonadota > Gammaproteobacteria > Enterobacterales > Enterobacteriaceae > Citrobacter > Citrobacter sp. Igbk 17. The sequence continues at coordinate 17,308 of NZ_JANEWI010000048.1, forward strand.
TTCATTTGTCCCGGGCACATTTATGGGGGCATGTGCAACATTTGCAGGGCAGGGAGACTGGCAGTTGGTTCTGCCTTCTCTGGGGCTGGGCTTGGTGTTTGGTTATGCGATGAAAAACAGTGGGCTGTGGCTGGCATCACGTCGCGAAAACCCGGCTTCATCCACACTGACCAGTAAATAAAAAAAGCGTGAGGCTTCCCTCACGCTTTTTTCTCTCGGTTTATTATCAGGACTCTGGAGGTACCGACATATGGCGGTATTTGACCAGAATGTCGTTATCAACTTGTTTCTTATCCTGCAAATCCCACAAGCCGCGATCGATACCGTCATTTATCAGGAAGATAACGCCAGTTTCAATGGCTGACATCAGGCAAAGCATGACCGGTTCGTTAGAGGTATAACCAATTTCCCCTTCCAGAAGCCGTTGGTAGTCAATGAAACGGAATACCCCTGCCTGCACTTCATAAGACAGGATGGTTTTACTGGTGTTTACCGAAGAAAGGATCTCACCGGTACTGACGTTAACCACACGCAGGTTTACCGCAATCTGATCGAGTTGGTATTGCGTATCTGCACCAATACCGAAATAACGCGCGCCGACACCACCTGATTTAACGTTGCTTTCATAGCCGATGATTGAACCTTCAACCATTACGTTAGCCGCGGTTAATGATTGCAGCGGAATTCGGTTGTTAATGGCAACCGTGCCGTTTTCCTGTGCCGCACGGATGATTTTCCGTTCGTTCAGTAAGTTCTGTAATCCCTGACGCTCCAGCGGGATGAACCAACGCGAATCTTTCAGTGCGGTAACCAGCATTGCCGTGGCACTTTGCGGTACGGCAGTGGAGAAGTTACTTGCCGGATAAGGTTTAAACTGACCCGTTTCATCCTGGATATTGTAAACCGATACAAAGATTTTACCCGTAGGCATCGGGAGATGCGTCAAGTCTTTGTAACTTTGGGCGCGAGGCATTAATGTCGGTTTAGCGGCTTCTTGCGGTGGGGACGTTAAGCATCCGCTGAGTAAAAATACTGCAACCATTATAAGTAAGCGCTGCATGATTTTTTCCTTTCGTGGCTATGGCTTAGAAATCGGTTGACTGTGTTTGTAAACCCGACACTTCGATCGTCGATGTTTTTCCCGATTTCCTGTCGGTAACATTCAATTGCAGCTGCCCGTCCCGGTTAGCGATATCAATGATAAAATCATTGGTCACCATTCTTCCCGGCTTACCGGTATTAATGTTGGTGAGCAGGCCGCCGAGAATTTGTGACTGAATCGCCTGAGTAAAGTTATCCAGCGCTGACGGTGTTTCAATTCCGTAATCGCTATAGCTCGGATCTTTATAGGAGTTCTGCGCCTGAGCGCTGTTCAACAAAAAAGCCCCGTTATTCGGGTTGCCACCAAAGTTTGGGTTTCGGAACTGGAACGTCATGTTTCCGGCCCAACTTAATGGTGAAATTAGCATGAGCAAAACCACTGCATGTTTGACACGCATGAAAGCCTCCGGACAAAATCATGTTTTAGAATTCATCGCGCGCTAAATCGCTCGTGCTTAATAGTGTTTGATCTATTTGCCGGCGATTTAATGCTTCCTCAGTTTGTGCCAATGCGAAGACGACAATTTTGTCGAAGTCTCTTTTCGTGGGGAATAAAAAAGTCTGGAAGATAACGTCCTGATTGACCGTTATGGTGATCCAACTTCCCCAACGCGCACTGGGTCTTTCATTGATAGTTAAATTTCCTGTGTACTCACTTTCCCACTTGTCACTAAATGCACGATAAAAATCATGCCCGATTGAAGAGACAGTGTGATCAGTTAACAGTCCGGGAACCTCCACCTCTACGCTGGTAGCCGCGTGCAGATTCCCGACAGCAAAGAATAAATTTGCTGCCACAATCCAGGTCAGATAGCGTTTCATGGCTTTATCGCCTGAGGTTATCATTGGCCCATGAGACCGCCTGCGTACGATTTTTAACAGCTATCTTTTTGAAAAGATTATAAAGATGTGTTTTTACCGTATTTTCACTGATAAATAGTGAGCGAGCGATTTCAATATTTGAGGCGCCGATACGCAATTTATTAAGTATTTCTTTTTCACGGTGTGTCAGTAACGCCGACTCCGTGCTGTTATAACGATAATTTCCAGAATGCGTGATCAGATAACTGGCAAGCTTTTGCGTGAAGTAACATTCACCGCGTAAGACACCCTGCAAGCCGCTAACGACACGCTGTTCGTCTTCAGTTGCGTAAAACACGCCATTGATATGTGGCCAGTTTTCGATATCCCGATAAGGGTAGTCATCAGGAGTGTTCAACAATAACGTCTTTATATTGTTGTTTTTTCTGCTCAAATTATCTTGCCAGTAATGGATCAGTTTTTTATCTGCCTCCATCATATCCAGTAAAACAATGCAGCTGGAGGAAATATCATCCAGAGAACGTTGAATATTATGTAGTTTTCCGGTTAGCGCCAGTGATTGTTTTAAATGTTGTAATAATGCAGTTGCCTGCAAAGAAGGTTTCGTGATCAACAATAATGTATGACCATGAATGCTATGGACTTCATTAAACATGATGAAACTCCACTTTTTAGTCGCACACCTGACAGCTGTCTCTACTAAAATAGAGGCACCAGAAGTACTGACAGATGTTGCACTGCTGCGTAGAAATAAAATATCGACCCAAAGGGGTGAAAATATTAAAACAAATGGACTTCAACTGATTTCAATCTAGCTATTACAAATCTTAAAGCAAGTGTTAAACATGTAACAAGATGTAAAATTATATATTTAAATGTGATTTTTGGGTTTTGCTGGAGTTTAGATTTGATAGGAAAGTTGTACATTTTACCGTTGCTGCATAGATTTAAAAAATCATACAAATTATAGTAATTCATTGATTTATAATGTTTTGATTTATAATCATCGAGTTTTAGATTTCTAATGAATTCAAAATTCTTTGTACCACTTTACGTTGGACAATTTTAGGCGGAAAAAACTGACCTTTGTCACGACTTGCATCGATGACTATCGCGACGCGGTGCTGCGAAGCCCTGAAATCGTGGAAAGTGCACGTTGTTAGCGACTGCATAGAAATTCATCCCCAATGGTGAAATAAAAATAAAACCTATACCTGTAGCGGTGTTATTCACTGTTAATTAGTACTTTGGTGTGAATCTGGATATAAAAATACCACTCGCGGGTGAGTTATTTAAAATGTTTCAACGGACATACTCTTCATCGTAACGTGGCGTTAACAAATGTAAGTCATGTTAACAACAATTTGAGTGGTAATTAATTTAACTTCATGTACGACCAGGTCCAGGGTGACAGCATGAAAAACAAGTTGTTATTTATGATGTTTACAATACTGGGTGTGCCTGGGATTGCATCCGCAACCAGTTATGATTTAGCTAATTCAGAATATAACTTTGCGGTAAATGAATTAAGTAAGTCTTCATTTAATCAGGCAGCCATTATTGGTCAGGTTGGCACTGCTAACAGTGCAAATACTCGCCAGGAGGGCAGCAAGTTATTGTCGGTCATTTCGCAAGAAGGTTCAGGTAACCGGGCGAGAACAGATCAGACAGGATCATATAATTTTGCATATATTGATCAAACGGGCAGCTCCAATGATGCGAGTATTAAACAAAGTTCTTACGGTAATACAGCGATGATTATCCAGAAAGGTTCTGGTAATAAAGCAAATATTACCCAGTACGGTACACAAAAAACAGCAGTTGTGGTGCAGAGACAGTCGCAAATGGCAATTCGCGTTACTCAACGCTAATCCGTGAACGACGTTTAAATCAATCCGATGGGGGTTTTACCATGAAACTTTTAAAAGTGGCAGCATTCGCAGCAATCGTAGTTTCTGGCAGTGCTCTGGCAGGCCTTGTTCCGCAATTGAACAGCAATGGTCACCATAACGGTGGCAGTAATTATGGCCCGGACTCTTCATTGAGTATTTACCAATATGGGTCAAGTAACGTTGCGAATGCGCTGCAAAGTGATGCACGTAAATCAGACGTGACCATCACACAACACGGACATGGTAACGGTGCTACCGTCGGGCAAGGTGCTGATGACAGTACCATTAGCCTGAAACAGACTGGCTTCCAGAACAGCGCTGATATTAATCAGTGGAATGCAAAAAATGCTGACATCAGTGTAACTCAGTTCGGTGGTCGTAACGGTGCGGTGGTTAATCAGACTGCATCTGACTCGAATGTTCTGATTCAGCAGGTTGGTTATGGCAACAATGCGACAGCTAACCAGCACTAATTCAGTTTTATGACTGATAATAAACAGGGCGAAAGCCCTGTTTTTTTTCGGGAGCATATTATGCATACGCTATTACTTATTGCCGCGCTTTCAAATCAAATAACCTTTAATACAACCCAGCAAGGTGAGATGTATACCATTATTCCGCAGGTGACGTTATCTCAACCCTGCGTGTGTCAGGTTCAAGTTCTTGCCATACGTAAAGGGTCGGGGGGACAAAGCCAAACACAACAGAAAACAAGCCTGTCGATCCCTGCTAATCGGCCGATTGAATTAACAAAACTGAGCTTTAATATTTCACCTGAGGATACGGTCAACATTGTTGTTACCGTTTCGGATGGGCAGTCATTGCATCTGTCCCAGCAGTGGCCTGATTCAAGCAGTCGTTCATGATTTTTTATTGTATTTGCTTTAAGGGTGTGGCTGGGACAGCGGTGCTGTTCTATGAATATAGAGACGTGAAAACGTTTTTATTTGGTCATTAATCGCAGCGGTGAAGGATCACTTCGATCCCTCAAGGATGGTTTATCATTGAGGAACCCTTATGAGCACCTTATTAAAACGTATTTTAAGTACCAGTTTATGTGTTACTTCTTTTTTTATGTTCTCCGCAACGGCGCAGCAAATCACACCTGGCGGAATTATCCATTTCCGTGGCGCAATAGTTGAATCACCTTGCGAGGTGAACTCGCAACAACAACAGATTGAATTGTCATGTATACGTGACGGCAAGTTACGGAGTAGTCGCTATAACACACAACAGATAGCGATGGCCCCTCAAAGCCTCCAGCAGATTGCCAGTGTGAAAATGCAGTACCTTAATGAACAGAAAAATCTGGCGATTCTTAATATTGAATATAAATGAATCGTTCTGGAGTAGATATGCACCTGTATGGTTAAAAAGTGAGATTTCATAGAAAACCCTGCTGTACACTTAACAGAGAGTGTTTTGTCAGGGGGAACTTATGCAATCGCGTGTTCATGTTTTACAGGGCGACATTACGACAATCGCCGTTGATGTGATTGTCAATGCAGCCAACTCCTCGCTGCTGGGCGGCGGCGGCGTTGATGGAGCGATTCATCGCGCAGCTGGACCTGCACTGTTGGAAGCCTGCAAGCAGGTATTACAGCAACAGGGCGAATGCCCAACCGGTCATGCGGTTATCACCCTGGCGGGAAATCTTCCCGCCAAAGCGGTGATCCACACTGTTGGGCCGGTCTGGCAGGGCGGCAATCATCATGAAGCTGAACGCCTTGAAGAGGCCTATCTCAATTCATTACAACTGGCACTGGCCAATGGTTATCAATCTATTGCGTTTCCGGCTATCAGCACCGGAGCCTATGGATATCCACGTGCGGCGGCGGCGGAGATAGCGGTGAATACGGTGCTGAAATTTATCATCCGCCGTGCGCTACCTGATCAAATCTACTTCGTGTGTTTTGATGAGGAAAATGCCAGACTATACAAGAGATTACTCACCCAACAAGGCGATGATAACACGGCCTGATATGACGCGACTTGAGCGTGCCATTACCCCATTGTGCGTAAGCCATCCTGACCAGTGCGGCATTCTGGCACTGGATGACAGTCTGGATGCTTTCGCAGCCCGTTATCGGCTGACAGAAATGGCGGAACGAACGCTGGATGTGCAGTATTACATCTGGGAGAACGACATGTCCGGGCTGCTGCTGTTTTCTGTTCTGCTGGCCGCGGCAAAACGTGGGGTACGGGTTCGTTTGCTGTTGGATGATAACAACACGCCGGGCCTTGATGACACGCTGCGTCTGCTGGATAACCATCCGAATATTGAAGTCCGCCTGTTTAATCCCTTCTCATTTCGCATCCTTCGCGCGGTGGGGTATTTAACCGATTTTGCCCGGCTCAATCGCCGCATGCACAATAAAAGTTATACCGCGGACGGTGTAGTGACGCTGGTTGGTGGGCGTAATATCGGAGATGCCTATTTTGGTGCGGGTGAAGAACCGTTGTTTTCCGATCTTGACGTGATGGCCATCGGACCGGTGGTGAAAGAGGTCGCGGACGATTTTGAGCGATACTGGCAATGTCAGTCAGTTTCAACGTTACAAAAAGTCCTGGCGTTGTCTGAGTCAGAAACGCTCCAACGCATTGAACTGCCTGAATCCTGGTATAACGACGATATTACCCGACGCTATTTGCACAAACTGGAGACCAGCCAGTTTATGACGCATCTCGATCAGGGATCACTGTCGCTGATTTGGGCCAAAACGCGACTGCTCAGTGACGATCCAGCAAAAGGAGAGGGGAAGGCTCCGCGTCACTCGCTATTACCGCAGCGTTTGTTTGACGTCATGGGTTCACCCACTGAGCGCATTGATATAATTTCTGCTTACTTTGTGCCGACACGTGCCGGAGTAGCACAGCTCCTGCGCCTGGTCAGAAAAGGGGTAAAGATTGCTATTTTAACTAACTCGTTGGCAGCGAATGATGTGGCAATTGTGCATGCAGGATATGCGCGCTGGCGGAAAAAATTACTGCGCTATGGTGTAGAACTGTATGAACTAAAACCAACCCGCGATCGCGGCGCAGTGGTGCACGATCGCGGGTTGACCGGCAATTCAGGCTCCAGCCTGCATGCGAAAACCTTCAGTATTGATGGCCGCAAAGTCTTCATCGGCTCGCTTAATTTTGATCCGCGCTCAACGTTGCTCAACACGGAAATGGGATTTGTGATTGAGAGTGAAGTGCTGGCGTCATTGATTCATAAACGCTTTATGCAAAGTCAGCGTGATGTGGCCTGGCAATTGCGCCTGGATCGCTGGGGCCGGATAAACTGGGTAGATTGTCCTGGCGGCTGTGAACGGGTAGTGAAAAAAGAACCCGCCACAGGATTCTGGAAGCGGGTTTTGGTGAGGCTTGCCTCTGTATTACCGATTGAATGGCTGCTCTGAACCATGCAATCACAGCCCTGCTATCCGGCAATGGCTTTGTTTTTATCCTGCTTAGCGATGGGTTTCCCGGAAAAGAGGAACTTCAGCACCGGTATCCGCAAGTGGATTTCGTACAATATCACCGCAATCCCGACCACAAACAGAAGCCCACAGAGAAAACCTAGCAGATTTGATGTGATGTGCGGTGTGATATAGGCACCGAAAAACAGCGTTAACGGATGATGCACCAGATAGATAAACAGTGATGCATTGACAAAATAGGTGACGCGGGCTGACTGGAAATTCAATAAACGGTGGCCGAGCGAGAAGACGACGTTAACCATCCACAGTCCCATCACCATCGTTATCACGTATTCGGTTTCATACATCCAGGCATCGCCGTTTCCATAGCGTTGATTGAGCAGATAAGCCACAAAAGCGAATGCCGCGCCGAACGTGCAGCCGCGCGAGGGCGTTGTGAACAGTGCTTTCAGCTGCGGATTGATAAACGCCAGCGCGCCGAGCATAAAGAACGGCACATAGAACAGCGTTTGCATGACGATGAAATTAAACATGCCATCGCTGAGAATAGAAGGGTAGACGATAAAAATTGTTCTTCTGACGGCGGCATATCCGACGCCAAGCAACAAAAATATCAACGTCAGTTTCGTCATCGATACCGTGGAATTGCTGGCACCATCGGGGCTCGTCAACCGGTGTTTCATTTGGCTAAACACCCACATACTCACGGTTGTTAAAACGACAAGGACGAGTAAAAACCACAGATGAGAAATCAGCTCCCATGCCAGAGCGTTGTATTTATCGTATCCGCTGAGAGTATGCCAGCTGTCGGCTTTGCCTTTCACATATTGCAGCATGATAAATTGCGGCAGCGTGAGTAGCGGGATCGCGGTCAGCATAGGGATCCCCACGCGTTCAACACGCACTTTCCACCACCGCTTTAAGGGGTAGCGCAAAAACAGCATGTATGAAAAATAACCCGAAATAACAAAGAAGACCTGCATGCGAAATGCATGAATAAAGTCGTTAAAGAGGGTCAATATCCATGACGGTTCCGCGCTGTTCACATGCCAGGTATGTGTGGAGTAGATCAGCGAGATATGGAAGGGAATTCCCAACAACATCAGCCAGGCACGGATGGAATCCAGGAAATATTCACGCGGTGGAGATACAGAGCTCATAGACAGTTACGTATTCTCAGACTTTTCGTCTTATCCCTAAGACGAATTATGGTTACATTCGAAGGCAACCCTACACGAAGTCCAACAACCTGTCTCCAGGATAAGCACTCAAAGTGAAAACAGGTAGGCGAACCTGCTTAAACCATGAGCCAGCACGCGAACAATACAGGGATTCAGTTGTCGGAATACCCGATTATCCATTAAAATGGATCGGATCAATATAAGCACACAAAGGGGGAAGTGCTTACTAATTATGAAACATAAACTACAAATGATGAAAATGCGTTGGTTGGGTGCAGCAGTAATGTTAACGCTGTACACATCATCGAGCTGGGCGTTCAGTATTGATGATGTTGCAAAGCAAGCTCAATCCTTAGCCGATAAAGGCTACGAGGCGCCAAAAAGTAACTTGCCCTCCGTTTTCCGCGACATGAAATATGCGGATTATCAGCAGATCCAGTTTAATCGCGACAAAGCATACTGGAGCAATCTCAAGACCCCATTTAAGCTCGAATTCTACCACCAGGGTATGTACTTCGACACGCCGGTCAAGATTAACGAAGTCACCGCGACTGCGGTGAAAAAAATCAAATATAGCCCGGATTATTTTAATTTTGGCGATGTGCAGCACGATAAAGACACGGTAAAAGATCTCGGTTTCGCCGGGTTCAAAGTGCTGTATCCGATCAACAGCAAAGATAAAAACGACGAAATCGTCAGCATGCTCGGTGCCAGCTATTTCCGCGTACTTGGTGCAGGCCAGGTCTATGGTCTGTCTGCGCGCGGTCTCGCGATAGATACCGCTCTGCCTTCTGGCGAAGAATTTCCCCGCTTCCGTGAGTTTTGGATCGAACGTCCAAAACCAACTGATAAACGTTTAACCATTTATGCTTTGCTGGATTCCCCGCGCGCGACCGGGGCGTATCGCTTTGTGATTATTCCTGGCCGTGACACGGTTGTGGATGTTCAGTCCAAAGTCTATCTGCGCGATAAAGTGGGCAAACTGGGCGTAGCTCCGTTAACCAGTATGTTCCTGTTCGGGCCGAACCAGCCTTCTCCGACGACAAATTATCGTCCTGAGCTGCACGACTCAAACGGATTGTCTATCCATGCTGGTAACGGCGAGTGGATTTGGCGTCCGCTGAATAACCCGAAACATCTCGCGGTGAGCAGCTTTGCGATGGAAAACCCGCAGGGATTCGGCCTGCTGCAACGTGGACGTCAGTTCTCCCGTTTCGAAGATATCGACGATCGTTATGACCTGCGCCCAAGTGCCTGGATCACGCCAAAAGGTGACTGGGGTAAAGGCAAAATTGAATTAGTTGAGATCCCCACTAACGACGAAACAAACGATAACATCGTTGCCTACTGGACGCCGGATCAACTGCCGGAAGCAGGCAAAGAGATGAACTTTAAGTACACACTGACGTTTACGCGTGATGAAGATAAGCTTCATGCGCCAGAAAATGCCTGGGTGCAGCAGACTCGCCGTTCCACAGGGGATGTCAAACAATCCAATCTCATTCGCCAGCCTGACGGCACTATCGCGTTTGTGGTGGATTTCACCGGCACCGAGATGAAAAAGCTGCCGCAGGACACCCCGATTACCGCGCAAACCAGCATTGGCGACAACGGTGAAATCGTGGAAAGCACTGTGCGTTACAACCCGGTCACGAAAGGGTGGCGTTTGATGCTGCGCGTGAAAGTGAAAGATGCGAAGAAAACCACTGAAATGCGTGCTGCGTTGGCCAATGCCGATCAGCCGTTGAGTGAAACCTGGAGCTACCAGTTACCTGCCAATGAATAAGACAACTGAGTATATTGACGCAATGCCGCTTTCGGATATCGAAAAAGCGGCACTGCCGAAAACTGACATCCGCGCCGTTCATCAGGCGCTGGATGCCGAGCACCGTACTTACTCGCGCGAAGATGATTCACCGCAGGGTTCTGTAAAAGCTCGCCTTGAGCAAGCCTGGCCAGACTCTCTGGCCAAAGATCAGTTGATAAAGGATGATGAAGGGCGTGACCAGTTGCAGGCAATGCCGAAAGCAACACGTACCTCAATGTTTCCCGATCCGTGGCGTACTAACCCGGTTGGTCGTTTTTGGGATCGCCTGCGCGGGCGCGATGTCACACCGCGTTATCTTTCTCGTTTGACGAAAGAAGAACAAGAGAGTGAGCAGAAATGGCGTACCGTTGGCACGATCCGCCGTTATACGCTGTTGATCTTAACGTTGGCGCAAACGGTCGTAGCGACCTGGTATATGAAGACGATCCTCCCTTATCAGGGATGGGCGTTCATTAATCCGGCGGATATGATGGGGCAGAACCTGTTGGTTTCCTTTATGCAGTTGCTGCCTTATGTGCTACAGACCGGTATCCTCATTTTGTTTGCCGTGCTTTTTTGTTGGGTATCAGCCGGTTTCTGGACCGCACTGATGGGCTTCCTGCAGTTGCTGATTGGGCGTGACAAGTACAGTATTTCTGCCTCAACGGTAGGGGATGAACCGCTGAATCCCGAGCATCGTACCGCGCTAATCATGCCTATCTGTAACGAGGACGTTGACCGCGTATTTGCGGGCCTGCGCGCTACGTGGGAGTCGGTTAAAGCCACGGGGAATGCGGAGCATTTCGATGTTTACATTCTGAGTGACAGCTACAACCCCGATATCTGCGTTGCGGAACAAAAGGCGTGGATGGAGCTGATTGCTGAAGTGCAGGGCGAAGGACAGATTTTCTACCGTCGCCGCCGTCGCCGTGTGAAGCGTAAAAGCGGTAACATCGATGACTTCTGCCGTCGCTGGGGCAACCAGTATAGCTATATGGTGGTGCTGGACGCTGACTCCGTGATGAGCGGAGACTGTCTGACTGGTTTGGTACGCCTGATGGAAGCGAACCCGAATGCCGGGATTATCCAGTCTTCACCGAAAGCGTCTGGTATGGACACCCTGTACGCGCGCTGCCAGCAGTTTGCTACCCGCGTTTATGGCCCACTGTTTACCGCCGGACTTCACTTCTGGCAGTTGGGTGAGTCGCACTACTGGGGTCATAACGCGATTATTCGTGTGAAACCGTTTATTGAGCACTGTGCGCTTGCACCGCTACCGGGCGAAGGCTCGTTTGCGGGATCGATCCTCTCCCATGACTTCGTGGAAGCGGCATTGATGCGTCGTGCGGGCTGGGGCGTGTGGATTGCCTACGATCTGCCGGGCTCGTATGAAGAGCTGCCACCGAACCTGCTGGATGAGCTCAAGCGTGACCGTCGCTGGTGCCACGGTAACCTGATGAACTTCCGTCTGTTCCTGGTCAAAGGGATGCACCCGGTTCATCGTGCTGTGTTCCTGACCGGTGTGATGTCCTATCTGTCAGCACCGTTATGGTTCATGTTCCTTGCACTTTCTACTGCCTTACAGGTGGTCCATGCGCTGACGGAACCGCAGTACTTCCTGCAACCACGTCAGCTGTTCCCGGTCTGGCCGCAGTGGCGCCCTGAGCTGGCTATCGCGTTGTTTGCCTCAACGATGGTGCTGCTGTTCCTGCCGAAGCTGCTAAGTATTTTGCTTATCTGGTGCAAAGGCACGAAAGAATACGGTGGATTTATTCGCGTCACGCTGTCGCTGCTGCTGGAGGTTCTGTTCTCCGTGCTGCTGGCGCCGGTGCGTATGCTGTTCCACACTGTTTTCGTAGTGAGTGCCTTCCTCGGATGGGAGGTGGTGTGGAACTCGCCGCAACGCGATGACGACTCCACTCCGTGGGGCGAGGCGTTTATGCGTCACGGCTCTCAGCTGTTGCTGGGTCTGGTGTGGGCAGTAGGGATGGCCTGGCTGGATCTGCGTTTCCTGTTCTGGCTGGCTCCGATTGTTTTTTCACTAATCCTGTCGCCGTTTGTTTCCGTCATTTCCAGTCGTTCAACGGTTGGGTTACGTACTAAACGCTGGAAACTGTTCCTGATCCCGGAAGAGTATTCACCGCCGAAGGTGCTGGTGGACACGGATAACTATCTGGAGCTGAACCGTAATCGTTCGCTGGATGACGGTTTCATGCACGCCGTGTTTAATCCGTCGTTTAACGCGCTGGCAACGGCCATGGCTACCGCGCGCCATCGTGCGAGTAACGTGCTTGAAATCGCACGCGATCGCCATGTCGAGCAGGCGCTGAATGAAACGCCGGAGAAACTGAATCGCGATCGCCGCCTGGTTCTGTTGAGCGATCCGGTGACCATGGCGCGTTTACATTATCGCGTCTGGAATTCACCAGATAAGTATTCTTCATGGGTTAATTATTATCAGGGGATAACCCTGAACCCACTGGCGCTCAGGAAAAAATAAGCGTGTGAAACGTAAAAATACCGGCCTGGAGCCGGTATTTTTTTATACTGAATATAAAAGTCATGAGGTATCCAGTGCGAATACTGGCTGTGGGAATGATGGTCTTTCTTCTGAGCGGATGCGGCAGCATTATTAGCCGGACGATCCCCGGACAAGGACACGGAAATCAATACTATCCCGGCGTGCAGTGGGATGTCCGGGACTCTGCGTGGCGTTATGTCACCATCCTGGATCTGCCGTTTTCGCTGGTGTTTGATACGTTGCTATTACCGCTCGATATACATCATGGGCCTTACGAATAACTATCGTTCATCCCATTCATCGGCTGCGGTCTGGCCTTCCTCTGTGTCAAGGGGAGGCTCCAGTTGAAATTCCCCCTCATCCCATTCGTGGAGCGTATTTTCCTCCTGCCACTCCTGGCGAATATCAATCTCATCATAGTCACCATCAAAAACGCTTTGTGCCGCTTCACCGCTCAGCATAGGCAAACATTCGCCTTCGCCATCATCTTCGTCGGCAAAAAATTCAGCTTGCCACATGATATCGCCATCCTGTAGCACGTACTTTTGTACGTTCAGCTGCTGGACACTGGCTTCGTCAGATTCCAGGCCTGGATTATCAGCCAGAAACTCTTCACGGGCTGCATCAATGGCTTCTTCAAGGGTGGGGTACAAGGCATTCATATTCGCATCCTGATCGCATGGGTGATTGGCTTAATAAAAAGATATAGGTGGTGTGGTGAAAACTGTCAAAGCATTCGTTTATCGCGAAGTTTCAGGTATGCAACGACTTGAAGCATCGGGTGTTTCTCACCCTAACCACACGGTTGTGGTGCTTCCTGGAACAACAAAAATACGGGTTGAACTCTGCCGCCAATACGATTCATAAACAATAAACCTTAAGTATCTAAGAATGGGGTGTAATGTATTAAACTCAAGCGGTTATGACTGGAGCACAATACGTGAGGATATTATAGTTTAAAGGGGGTGATTGAATAGCAAGCTTGCGACAGCTTACAATGAAAAAACACAATGGGCAGATGAGATAAACATTAATTAACGGCATGAAATTAAAGGAGAATGATATCAAGAAGCAGATATAGATAACATCTGAAATCATCAACATTTAGTAATGTGGATAATATCGCCAATCATTTAATTTGTAACTCGTATGTAAACTCCTGGTTTGCATAAAAATGAATTCATCATATTTAATGAATAATAACAGAAGTTATAGATAAGCTATTTATCATTAAAAGATGAATAAATAATGTTGTGTTATGGGTTGAATTATTAATTTGCAAAAAGTAATAACTTAATATATAAAATGCTAAAAGGGATTCTTGCCAGGGCTGTTATGGATAATAGTAATTCAAACAATAGCAGGTTGATGCGTTATTACATAGTTTGCTTAGTCAGCTATCTTCTTGCTGGCGTGTGCCTTTCTCAGTATCAGTTAGAAGTGCAGAGTGTACCTCAAACAACATATTTAATTATCATCGTTGGGTTGTTTTTTCTGTACGGCACTATTTTTCTCTTTATGTTATTTCAATACCTTTGTAGGAAAGATCTAACATATCTGATGATATTAGGA
>NZ_JANEWI010000049.1:0-30878 GCF_028069775.1 Citrobacter sp. Igbk 17
GTTATCAATAGGTTAATTGATAATTAAATTAAAAATGGAAATTGTTTTTGATTTTGAAATTTAAATGGGTAGTCTTAGTTGTGCTGAACGAAAACCGCACAACGATCCTTCGTTCGCATTGGGGATGTGTTTGGATCAATGACGAGGAACTACGCAATGAATCAACAGGCAACAACAACCGATGAGCTGGTCTTTACCAGGCCGCATGGCGAGCAGGAACAGCAAATTCTGACTGCAGAGGCGGTTGAGTTTCTGACTGAACTGGTGACACGATTTACGCCAAAGCGCAATAAACTTCTCGCTGCTCGTATCCAGCAGCAGCAGGATATTGATGACGGTAAGTTGCCTGATTTTATTTCGGAAACAGCTTCCATTCGTGAAGGTAACTGGAAAATTCGCGGCATTCCTGATGATTTACTGGATCGCCGCGTAGAGATCACCGGGCCCGTTGAGCGCAAGATGGTGATCAACGCACTGAATGCGAACGTCAAAGTTTTTATGGCTGACTTTGAAGATTCGCTGGCACCTGAATGGAGCAAAGTTATCGACGGGCAGATCAACCTGCGCGATGCGGTCAATGGCACCATCAGCTACACCAACGAAGCCGGTAAAATTTACCAACTTAAACCTGACCCGGCCCTGCTGGTGTGTCGTGTGCGCGGTCTGCATCTGCCGGAAAAACACGTCACCTGGCGTGGCGAATCTATCCCTGGCAGCTTGTTCGACTTTGCCCTCTATTTCTTCCACAACTACAAAACGTTGCTGGCAAAAGGTAGTGGTCCCTATTTCTATTTACCAAAAACACAGGCCTGGCAAGAAGCCGCCTGGTGGAGCGAAGTATTCAGTTATGCAGAAGACCGCTTTAACCTGCCGCGCGGTACCATTAAAGCCACGCTGCTGATTGAAACGCTGCCGGCCGTCTTCCAGATGGATGAAATCCTGCATGCCCTGCGTGACCATATTGTGGGTCTGAACTGCGGCCGCTGGGATTACATTTTTAGCTATATCAAAACGCTGAAGAATCACCCGGATCGCGTGCTGCCTGACCGTCAGGTGGTGACGATGGATAAGCCTTTCCTCAGCGCCTATTCACGTCTGCTGATTAAAACCTGCCATAAACGCGGTGCCTTTGCGATGGGCGGCATGGCCGCGTTCATTCCCAGTAAAGACGCCGAGCGTAACAACCAGGTTCTGGCCAAAGTAAAAGCCGATAAATCGCTGGAGGCAAATAACGGTCATGACGGGACCTGGGTTGCACACCCTGGGCTGGCTGATACCGCGATGGCGATTTTCGATGAGGTACTGGGCGATAACAAAAACCAGCTGTTCGTGACCCGCAATGAAGATGCCCCGATTACCGCAGAACAGCTGTTGGCACCGTGTGAGGGGGAACGCACCGAAGAAGGCATGCGCGCCAATATCCGCGTTGCCGTGCAGTACATCGAAGCGTGGATCTCCGGCAACGGCTGCGTACCGATTTACGGCCTGATGGAAGATGCGGCCACTGCCGAAATCTCCCGTACTTCCATCTGGCAGTGGATCCACCACCAGAAGACGCTCAGCAACGGCAAGCCGGTTACCAAACCGCTGTTCCGTCAGATGCTGGCCGAAGAGATGCTGGTGATTCAGGACGAGCTGGGCGAGCACCGCTACAGCAGCGGGCGTTTTGATGATGCCGCGCGCCTGATGGAGCAAATCACTACCTCTGATGAACTGATCGATTTCTTGACCCTGCCAGGCTACCGCCTGCTGGCGTAATCCACCACATAACAATATGGAGCATCTGCACATGAAAACCCGTACTCAACAAATCGAAGAATTACAGAAAGAATGGACTCAACCGCGCTGGGAAGGCATCACCCGTCCATATAGCGCGGAGGAAGTGGTGAAATTACGTGGCTCGGTTAACCCGGAATGCACGCTGGCGCAGCTTGGTGCCGCGAAAATGTGGCGTTTACTGCACGGTGAGTCGAAGAAAGGGTATATCAACAGCCTCGGCGCGCTGACGGGGGGTCAGGCGCTGCAGCAGGCGAAGGCCGGTATTGAGGCGGTCTATCTTTCTGGCTGGCAGGTCGCGGCGGATGCCAACCTGGCGTCCAGCATGTACCCGGACCAGTCACTGTATCCGGCGAACTCTGTCCCGGCAGTGGTGGACAGGATCAACAACACTTTTCGTCGTGCGGATCAGATCCAGTGGTCAACCGGTATTGAGCCGAACGATCCGCGCTACGTGGATTACTTCCTGCCGATCGTGGCCGATGCGGAAGCGGGTTTTGGCGGCGTACTGAACGCGTTCGAACTGATGAAGTCGATGATTGAGGCCGGTGCAGCGGCCGTTCACTTCGAAGATCAGCTCGCATCCGTCAAAAAATGCGGTCATATGGGCGGCAAAGTGTTGGTGCCGACCCAGGAAGCCATCCAGAAACTGGTAGCCGCTCGCCTGGCGGCTGACGTGATGGGCGTACCGACACTGGTGATTGCCCGTACCGATGCCGATGCGGCAGATTTGATCACCTCTGACTGTGATCCGTACGACAGTGAATTCATCACTGGCGAACGCACCAGTGAAGGCTTCTACCGTACGCATGCGGGTATTGAGCAGGCGATCAGCCGTGGTCTGGCGTATGCGCCGTATGCGGACCTGGTATGGTGTGAAACTTCCACGCCAGATCTTGAGTTGGCTAAGCGTTTTGCCGATGCGATCCACGCTAAGTACCCTGGCAAACTGCTGGCCTATAACTGCTCGCCGTCATTTAACTGGCAGAAAAATCTGGACGATAAAACCATCGCCAGCTTCCAGCAGCAGCTGTCTGACATGGGCTATAAATACCAGTTCATTACCCTGGCGGGCATCCACAGCATGTGGTTCAACATGTTCGACCTCGCACATTCCTATGCGCAGGGCGAAGGCATGCGCCACTACGTTGAGAAAGTTCAGCAACCAGAATTTGCTGCAGCCAAAGACGGGTATACCTTCGTTTCCCATCAGCAGGAAGTGGGGACAGGCTACTTCGATAAAGTGACTACCATCATTCAGGGTGGCGCCTCTTCAGTGACCGCATTAACGGGCTCTACTGAAGAATCGCAGTTCTGATCACTGCCCGGTGGCGATGCGCTTACCGGGCCTACAAAAGAATGTAGGCCGGATAAGCGAACGCGCCATCCGGCATGACGTTGTGCCGGATGGGAGAAATCGATGTCGCGTGGCCTGGAATTACTGATTGCTCAAACCATCCTGCAAGGCTTTGACGCGCAGTATGGTCGATTTCTGGAAGTTACCTCTGGCGCGCAGCAGCGTTTTGAACATGCCGACTGGCATGCTGTTCAACAGGCGATGAAAAGTCGTATCCACCTTTACGATCATCATGTGGGTCTGGTGGTGGAACAACTGCGCTGTATTACTGACGGTAAAAGCACCGACGCGGGTTTTTTACTTCGCGTGAAAGAGCACTATACCCGGCTATTGCCGGACTACCCTCGCTTCGAGATTGCGGAGAGCTTTTTTAACTCCGTGTATTGTCGGTTATTTGACCACCGCTCGCTGACTCCCGAGCGGTTGTTTATTTTCAGCTCTCAGCCAGAACGTCGATTTCGCACTATCCCACGCCCGTTGGCGAAGGACTTTTTCCCCGATTCTGGTTGGGAATGGCTGCTCACGCGTGTCCTCAGCGATCTCCCTTTGCGTCTGCCGTGGCAGAACAAACAGCGAGATATCCACTACATCATCGGACACCTGACGGAAACCTTTGGCGGGGAGGTGTTGTCGCGCAGCCATTTACAGGTGGCAAACGAACTGTTTTATCGCAACAAAGCTGCGTGGTTGGTCGGGAAGCTCATTACACCTTCGGGGACGTTGCCCTTTCTATTACCGATACACCGTACTGATGAAGGCGAGCTGTTTATCGATACCTGCCTGACCACGACGGCGGAAGCCAGTATCGTGTTCGGCTTCGCCCGCTCCTATTTTATGGTTTATGCGCCACTGCCCGCAGCAACGGTGGAGTGGCTGCGTGAGATACTACCCGGCAAAACCACCGCTGAACTGTACATGGCGATTGGCTGCCAGAAGCACGCGAAAACGGAAAGCTATCGTGAATATCTGCTCTATCTTGCCGGGAGCGATGAACAGTTTATTGAAGCGCCGGGCATTCGCGGCATGGTGATGCTGGTGTTTACACTGCCGGGCTTCGACCGGGTCTTTAAAGTCATCAAAGACAAATTTGCACCGCAGAAAGAGATGTCGGCTGCCCATGTTCGGGCTTGCTATCAACTGGTAAAGGAGCACGATCGTGTCGGTCGGATGGCGGATACCCAGGAGTTCGAGAACTTTGTGCTGGATAAACGGCAAATCGACCCGGCGCTGATGGCGCTGTTGTTACAGGAAGCACCGGAAAAAATTACCGACCTCGGCGATCAGATTGTGATTCGCCATCTGTATATCGAAAGGCGGATGGTACCGCTGAATATCTGGCTGGAGCAGGTTGAAGGCCAGCAACTGCGTGATGCCATTGAAGAGTATGGCAACGCGATTCGCCAACTGGCAGCGGCCAATATTTTCCCCGGCGATATGTTGTTTAAGAACTTCGGCGTAACCCGTCACGGGCGGGTGGTGTTCTACGATTACGATGAAATCTGCTACATGACGGAAGTGAATTTCCGCCACATCCCGCCACCGCGTTATCCGGAGGATGAGATGAGCGCAGAGCCGTGGTACAGCGTGTCGCCGGGTGATGTCTTCCCGGAAGAGTTTCGCCACTGGCTATGTGCCGATCCGCGTATCGGACCCTTATTTGAAGAAATGCACGCCGAGCTATTTAGCGCCGACTATTGGCGGGGTTTGCAAACGCGGATTAAAAACGGACATGTGGAAGATGTTTACGCCTACCGGCGCAAACAGCGTTTCAGCGTGCGTTATGAAACCGATCGTAGGCCGGATAAGGCCTTTGCGCCGCCATCCGGCAATGTGCGCCGTGCCTGATGCGCTACGCTTATCAGGCCTACAAATCTGCCCTAACCCTGGACAGTAGGCCGGGTAAGGCGTAGCCGCCACCCGGCAACCCCATCTTAACGAAACCCGCCGTACGCCAGTGTAACTTCTTTTGCTGCTTTGATAGCCAGTGCGCCAAACTCGGTAACGCGGTCGTCGGTAATACGTGAGATTGGCCCTGAGATAGAGATGGCGGCGAACGGCTCGCGGTGCTCGTCATAGATGCACGATGCCACGCAGCGCAAACCCAGCGCATGTTCTTCATCATCAAACGAATAGCCACGTTTGCGTGTTTGCGCGAGATCTTCTTTCAGATGGACGGGAGAAACCAGCGTGGCGTGAGTGTAGGCGTGTAATCCTTTTCGGTGCAGCAGGCCGGTAACCTGTTCTTCGCTCAGTTGGGATAAAAACGCCTTACCCGCGCCGGAGGCATGCATCGGCAGTTTGCCACCGATGGGAGCAGACATACGCATCAGCTGTGTACACTGAACCTGGTCGATAATAATGGCCTGATGGTCGCTCTGATCCAGCACGGCCAGATTTACCGTCTCACCAGAGTCTTCCATTAGCTTGCGCAGAATCGGGTGAACAATCGCCAGCAGGTTGCGGCTTTGCAAAAAGCTGCTGCCAACAATAAACGCATGTGCGCCCACGGCCCAGTGGCCTAATTCACCCACCTGACGGACAAAACCCTGCTGCTGCATGGTCGTCAACAACCGGTGAGTGGTGGAGTTAGGCAAGCCAGCCTGTTGCGCCAGCTCGGTCAGCGCTACGCTACCGTTGGATTCTGCAATCCACTCAAGCAGTTTCAGACCTCGGGTCAAAGATTGAACCTGCCCGGTTGCAGGCGTAGTAGTGGCCGCGGGTTTTCTACCGCGTTTCGCGGGGACAGTGGCAACCATGGCAGACTCCTTTTCTGTATCGTGGAAATCATTTTCGTTTTATTCGATTATAATGCAAGAATTCCTGCACTGATCGGATGAGTGAAGCTGAACATGTCTCATGTTGCCCGTTGTTTGCTTTTCCGTCTCTCAGGTTTGTGCCAGTATGACCTGTTGAGTTTTTTTCGGTCTGGTTGAGCGTCGTCGGGAGCGAGTGTGAGCAGCAAAGTTGAACAATTACGTCAGCAGTTAAAAGAACGTATTCTGGTATTGGACGGCGGTATGGGCACCATGATCCAGGGTTACCGTCTGAGTGAAGAAGATTTCCGCGGTGAACGCTTTGCCGACTGGCCATGCGATCTAAAAGGCAACAATGACCTGTTGGTGCTTAGCAAACCGGACGTGATCACCGCGATTCATAACGCCTACTTTGAAGCAGGCGCGGATATCATCGAAACCAACACCTTTAACTCCACGACTATCGCTATGGCGGATTACCAGATGGAATCCCTGTCGGCGGAAATCAACTTTGCCGCGGCGAAACTGGCGCGCGCCTGCGCGGATGAGTGGACGGCCCGTACACCGGAAAAACCGCGCTACGTCGCTGGCGTGCTTGGCCCAACCAACCGCACGGCATCTATCTCGCCAGACGTAAATGACCCGGCTTACCGCAATATTACCTTTGATCAGCTGGTGGCCGCCTACCGCGAATCCACCAAAGCGCTAGTGGAAGGCGGCAGTGACCTGATCCTGATTGAAACTGTTTTCGATACCCTCAACGCCAAGGCGGCGATTTTTGCGGTGAAAACAGAATTTGAAGCACTGGGTGTTGAGCTGCCGATCATGCTCTCCGGCACGATAACCGATGCCTCCGGACGTACACTCTCCGGCCAGACTACCGAAGCGTTTTATAACTCGCTGCGCCACGCCGATGCGCTGACCTTTGGTCTGAACTGCGCATTAGGCCCGGACGAGCTGCGCCAGTATGTGCAGGAGTTGTCGCGCATTGCCGAATGCTACGTTACCGCACACCCGAATGCCGGGCTGCCAAACGCCTTTGGTGAGTACGATCTCGATGCCGACACCATGGCGGCGCAAATCCGTGAATGGGCCGAAGCGGGCTTCCTTAACGTGGTGGGCGGGTGCTGCGGTACCACACCGGAACATATCGCCGCCATGAGCCGCGCGGTTGATGGCTTACCACCGCGCCAGTTGCCGGAGATCCCGGTAGCCTGTCGTCTGTCCGGCCTTGAGCCGCTGAACATCGGTGACGACAGCCTGTTTGTGAACGTCGGCGAGCGTACCAACGTCACCGGTTCGGCGAAATTTAAGCGCCTGATCAAAGAAGAGAAATACAGCGAAGCGCTGGACGTGGCTCGCCAGCAAGTGGAAAGCGGCGCACAGATTATCGATATCAACATGGATGAGGGGATGCTTGACGCCGAAGCGGCGATGGTGCGTTTCCTCAACCTGATCGCTGGGGAACCGGATATCGCCCGTGTACCGATTATGATCGACTCCTCGAAGTGGGACGTCATCGAAAAAGGGCTGAAGTGCATTCAGGGTAAAGGCATCGTTAACTCTATCTCGATGAAAGAAGGGGTAGAAACCTTTATTCACCACGCGAAGCTGCTGCGTCGCTATGGTGCGGCGGTGGTGGTGATGGCCTTTGATGAACAGGGGCAGGCGGATACCCGTGCACGTAAAATCGAAATTTGCCGTCGGGCGTACAACATTCTCACCGAAGAGGTGGGTTTCCCGCCGGAAGACATCATCTTCGACCCGAACATCTTTGCGGTTGCAACGGGTATCGACGAGCACAACAACTATGCTCAGGACTTTATCGGTGCGTGCGAAGATATTAAACGTGAACTGCCGCATGCACTGATCTCTGGCGGCGTCTCCAACGTGTCGTTCTCGTTCCGCGGCAACGACCCGGTGCGTGAAGCCATTCACGCGGTATTCCTCTACTACGCCATACGTAACGGCATGGATATGGGGATCGTCAACGCCGGACAGCTGGCGATTTATGACGACCTGCCTGCCGAGCTGCGCGATGCGGTTGAAGACGTGATCCTTAACCGCCGTGACGATGGCACCGAACGACTGCTGGAGCTGGCTGAGAAATATCGCGGCAGTAAAACTGACGACACGGCGAACACCCAACTGGCGGAATGGCGTAGCTGGGACGTGAAAAAACGCCTCGAGTACTCGCTGGTGAAAGGCATTACTGAATTTATTGAGCTGGATACCGAAGAAGCTCGTCAGCAGGCTGCGCGTCCGATCGAAGTTATCGAAGGGCCGCTGATGGACGGTATGAACGTCGTTGGCGACCTGTTCGGTGAAGGCAAAATGTTCCTGCCGCAGGTAGTGAAATCCGCCCGCGTAATGAAGCAGGCAGTGGCCTACCTTGAGCCGTACATTGAGGCCAGCAAAGAGAAAGGCTCCAGCAACGGTAAGATGGTCATCGCGACCGTGAAGGGCGACGTGCATGACATCGGCAAAAACATCGTGGGTGTGGTGCTGCAATGTAACAACTACGAAATCGTTGATCTGGGTGTGATGGTGCCGGCGGAGAAAATCCTCAGAACGGCGCGTGAAGTGAATGCCGACCTGATTGGTCTCTCGGGGCTGATTACCCCGTCGCTGGATGAAATGGTCAACGTGGCGAAAGAGATGGAGCGTCAGGGCTTTACCATTCCGCTGTTGATTGGCGGAGCGACCACCTCCAAAGCGCATACAGCGGTGAAAATCGAGCAGAACTACAGTGGCCCGACGGTGTATGTGCAAAACGCCTCGCGTACCGTTGGCGTCGTTGCCGCGTTGCTTTCCGATACCCAGCGTGACGATTTTGTTGCCCGTACGCGTAAAGAGTACGAAACCGTGCGTATCCAGCATGCGCGTAAAAAACCGCGCACCCCACCGGTAACACTGGCCGCAGCGCGTGAAAATGATCTGGCATTTGACTGGGAAAGCTATACCCCGCCGGTGGCCCATCGCCTGGGCGTACAGGAAGTTGAAGCCAGTATCGAAACGCTGCGCAATTACATCGACTGGACGCCATTCTTTATGACCTGGTCGCTGGCTGGAAAATATCCACGTATCCTGGAAGATGAAGTGGTGGGCGAAGAGGCAAAGCGCCTGTTCAAAGATGCCAACGATATGCTGGATAAACTCAGCGCTGAGAAGACGCTGAATCCGCGTGGCGTTGTTGGTCTGTTCCCGGCCAACCGTGTTGGTGATGATATCGAGATCTACCGTGATGAAACACGGACGCACGTGCTTAACGTGAGTCATCATCTGCGTCAGCAAACGGAAAAAGTGGGTTTCGCCAACTATTGCCTGTCTGACTTCGTGGCACCGAAACTGAGCGGCAAGGCGGATTATATCGGTGCTTTTGCGGTCACTGGTGGTCTGGAAGAAGACGCGCTGGCGGATGCTTTCGAAGCGCAGCATGATGACTACAACAAGATTATGGTGAAAGCGATAGCCGACCGTCTGGCTGAAGCGTTTGCGGAATATCTGCATGAGCGCGTGCGTAAAGTCTACTGGGGTTACGCGGCGAACGAAAACCTCAGCAATGAAGAGCTGATCCGTGAGAACTACCAGGGGATTCGCCCGGCACCGGGTTATCCGGCGTGTCCTGAGCACACCGAAAAAGCCACCATCTGGGAACTGCTGGATGTGGAAACGCACACCGGGATGAAGCTGACCGAGTCCTACGCCATGTGGCCAGGCGCATCGGTCTCTGGCTGGTATTTCAGTCATCCGGACAGCAAGTACTACGCCGTGGCGCAAATCCAGCGCGATCAGGTTGAAGACTATGCGTTCCGTAAAGGGATGAGCGTAGCGGAGGTTGAGCGCTGGTTAGCGCCGAATCTCGGCTACGATGCCGATTGATTCACAAAACTGTCATCTTTCTTTACAACAAACAGGGCGCTCAATGAGTGCCCTGTCTCTTTATTACGTTTAAACCCTTATACTGAAAGAAGGTTCATTGGTACTGCTTGCCGGATGGCGCATTTTTGTCGGCTTGATAAGCGTAGCGCCATCAGGCGGTACGTCATGGCGATGAACCTCAGGAACATATAAATATAAGGAGAACCTGATTCCGTGCTAACTCTGTTACACCTGCTTTCTGCTGTTTCTATGCTGGTCTGGGGTACGCATATTGTGCGTACCGGCGTGATGCGTGTCTTTGGTGCCCGTTTACGCACTGTGCTCAGCCGTAGTGTTGAAAAGAAGCCGCTCGCCTTTTGTGCGGGGATCGGCGTGACTGCTCTGGTGCAAAGCAGCAACGCTACCACTATGCTGGTGACCTCATTCGTCGCGCAGGACCTGGTGGCGCTTACCCCTGCGTTAGTCATTGTGCTGGGTGCCGATGTGGGGACCGCGCTGATGGCGCGTATCCTGACCTTCGATCTCTCCTGGCTGTCGCCCTTGCTGATTTTTATCGGCGTCATTTTCTTTCTTGGGCGCAAGCAGTCTCGTGCTGGACAGCTGGGCCGGGTAGGTATTGGTCTGGGGTTGATTTTGCTGGCGCTGGAGCTGATTGTGCAGGCGGTAACGCCGATCACTCAGGCCAATGGTGTACAGGTGATTTTCGCCTCACTCACCGGCGATATCATGCTCGATGCGCTGATCGGCGCCATGTTCGCGATTATCAGTTACTCCAGCCTGGCGGCAGTTTTGCTGACGGCAACGCTGACCGCAGCGGGCATTATCTCGTTCCCGGTGGCGCTGTGCCTGGTGATTGGTGCCAACCTCGGCTCTGGCCTGTTGGCGATGCTCAACAACAGCGCTGCGAATGCCGCTGCTCGTCGTGTGGCGCTCGGCAGCCTGCTGTTTAAGCTGGTGGGCAGCCTGATTATCCTGCCGTTTGTTCATCCGTTGGCGAATTTGATGGATGAGCTGCCGCTGCCGAAATCTGAACTGGTTATCTACTTCCACGTGTTCTACAACCTGGTGCGTTGCGTGGCGATGGTACCGTTTGCCGAACCGATGGCGCGTTTTTGTAAACGTATTATCCGCGATGAACCCGAACTGGACGCGCATCTGAAACCTAAGCATCTGGATGTCAGCGCGCTGGATACACCAACGCTCGCTCTGGCGAATGCTGCCCGCGAAGCCCTGCGTATTGGTGATGCGATGGAGCAAATGATGGAGGGGTTGAAGAAGGTGATGCATGGCGAACCGCGCGAAGAAAAAGAACTGCGCAGGATGGCCGATGACATCAACGTATTGTATACGGCCATCAAGCTCTATCTGGCACGCATGCCTAAAGATGAGCTGGCGGAAGAAGAGTCGCGTCGCTGGGCAGAAATTATCGAAATGTCGCTCAACCTCGAGCAGGCTTCCGATATCGTTGAACGTATGGGCAGCGAAATTGCCGATAAGTCGCTGGCGGCGCGGCGGGCATTTTCCGTCGAAGGGTTAAAAGAACTGGATGCGCTCTACGATCTGCTGCTCAGTAACCTGCAACTGGCAATGTCGGTGTTCTTCTCTGGCGATGTGACCAGCGCCCGCCGCCTGCGGCGTAGCAAGCATCGCTTTCGTATTCTGAATCGTCGTTATTCGCATGCTCACGTTGACCGCCTGCATCAGCAGAACGTGCAGAGCATTGAGACCAGCTCTCTGCACCTGGCGTTACTGGGCGATATGCAGCGTCTGAATTCACTGTTTTGCTCCGTGGCTTACAGTGTGCTGGAACAGCCGGATGAAGATGACGAGCGTGAGTACTAACGAGGACAGGTGAAATGTTGCCCGGTGGCGCAGTCCGGTAGGCCGGATAAGGCGTTTACGCCGCATCCGGCAATGTGCGCTGAACTGCCTGATGGCGCTGCGCTTATCAGGCCTACAGTTGTAGCCCGGATAAGACAAAGCCGCCATCCGGCATCAGACAACCCATCAACTAAAAGCAGTGACCTGCTTCAACGGCAACCACCTCTTCACCTGCTTTAAAGATGTACGTGGTGTTCGGGCCACCAAGAACGGCCTTACCGTTACTTACCTTAATCCAGTTCCCTTCCGGCAGGCCAATCACCGTCAGCTCTGGTGCTACTACCAGCAGCTCGCGAATACGCTGTTCACGCGTTTCGCCTTTGTGGCCTTCCGGCAGTGCATTGGTGAAGTGCGGGTTAATCTGCAGCGGGAACAGACCCAGCGCATCAAAACCTTTAGGATCAACAATCGGCATGTCGTTGGTAGTGCGGATGGTCTGGCAGGCAAGGTTGGAACCCGCGCTCCAGCCGATATACAGCGCACCGCGTTTGACGACATCCACAATCGGGGCCAACAGACCGCGTTCGCGGCTTTCCTTCAGTAACTGGAAGGTATTACCCCCGCCGACAATCACCAGCTCTGCGTTTTCAATAGCGGCAATCGGATCGGCAACGGTATGAATTCCCGTAACATTGACGCCCATTGGCGCAAAGATGGCTGCCGTTTTCGCCGTGTACTCATCCCAGGTTTGCGTCACACCGGCAAACGGAATAAACACCGCAGTTTGGCGACCATTCAGCTGCTCAGCAATTAGCGGCAGCGCATGTTCCATCCAACCTTTGCCCGGCAGCGTCGAGTTACTCAATAAAAGCAGTTCCATCATTTCTCCATGTAATCAGAAAATTACAAACCGCGGTAATGCTACCACTGTCAGTGTAACACCTTACTGATATGGCTCACGATGTTGGAAGGGGGAGAGAAGCTGGGGCTATTTTTTAAGTGTCAATTCAATACCGAGTACCTTCATCACTGCAAGTGTGGTTTTCAGCGTCGGGTTACCTTTCTCACTAAAAGAGCGATAAAGCTGCTCGCGGGATAATCCCGTTTCTGCTGCGATGTTCGCCATTCCCTTAGCACGAGCCACCACGCCCAGTGCTTTTGCAATGTACGCTGCATCACCTGTTTCGAGGGCATCGGCCATAAACACGGCAATTTCTTCATCATCAACCAGCGCAGTCGCGGGATCGTAGTGAGTAAGTTTATTCATGGCAGAAGATCTCCTGTGAATCCAGTGAACGAGCGAGCATTCTCCAACAGGTTTAACATCACCAGCTAAACCATTGGCCAAACGAAAAAGGCGTGTGGCAATGAGCGTTTTAGCTCTCCTGTCCCGTAGGTTTTGCTCCCAACGCAGGAAAACCATTGTCTGAAGAATTTCCATGATGACGCTCCATGTATTTTATAAACTACATTATGAATTGACAAGTTGAGACCAGAGAGTAAAAAAATGGGGAGTAAGGGGAAATGCTTGCTGGAGGAAACAGGAAAGTGTCTCGCAATAATACGTAGTTTTTCAGGACGCTGCGGTTGATACGAGAAACGATAACAGGGGAGAAGGGCGGCTTTGTGCCAGAAGCGGAAGTAGCTAACAACAGTCTGTGTGAGCAACTGAGGGCAGGTCAAAATGGATTAAGTTGTGGTTAAAGTAGCCAACAAGATAAAACGAGCTGCTCCTTTTGATTGTTATTAGAATTTTTTGGAAAGTTCCTCCATATGCCAGAGCACTGAAATTTTCTCAAGTGAGATCTTTATGCAGCCAGCACAAACGAAGCATGGACTGGCTAAACTGAAGCCTGCGATGATCTGAAACTCTCTAGATTTCAGTCTATGGCCCAGCGTATATTGTGTTTTTCTCATTAAAATCACGACGGCTATTAGTAATGGACTTACTCGACACACCGGAGCGCTGGGCAATTATCAGACTCGCAACGATCTCGCCCCCGAAAGGCAAGGGACCAGCCAGATTATTGTTCGCCACTGTGACTGCGCTTGCCCCAGAGAGAATGCCGCCTCCTCCAATGGCTGGGGTTGACCGGATTCGCGTCAAAAGATCTGATGAAAATATTTATTTTCGGCGAGCATTACTTTCAGAATCAGAGGCACTGGAATGGTACCGTTCTCTGAGTGATGGTTTTTCTAAAACTCCCTTACCTACTCGTGAAGTGGACAGGGATGAAAAATACGATGGGATAAAGTTTTTTGTCGGCCCATTATTTGATGAAAAACCTTGGCCTCAGATGAGTTTGCCCATTGGAGAGGGTTTTTTCAGCTTACCCTCTGCAGAAAATGACCCAGCTCCCTTTATTGGCAGCATGACATCCTGCATACACCGCCGGTTCAGTACTGGTGCCCAGGAATTTGAGCATTTTTTACTTGATGATCGAGCCTGCGCTTTTATAGCCAGTCGTATGCACATAAATTTTCGCACCTATCAGGAGTATCTTGGCAGTGCGTGTTATGTCAGCCCACAACCTGTCATCCGTCAGATTGAAAATTTCATAACGGAAGATACAACTACCGGCGAAGAATCGTTGTTCTTTCGTTTTGTCCCCAGACCCGGTCAGACAGTGCAAGGGCTTCAACTCACTACGTTTGATAAGGATATGAATCTACTGACAGACTTCCAGACGCTGTCGTTGCCGGAGGATGGGATCGTCCAGCAGATGAAAGGGACATGTGATGGTGAATATGGATACGTACTCCGCTCTCAGGAACATGGGATACTGGCTTTCAGTGCTCCCGCGCCTTTCCTCCGTAGTATTAATGTAGGTATGGGGGTTGCTGACAGAAATCAGCACATCATTGACGTTCCTATCGATGATTCTCCAGGCTCACCCCGTATGACTTATCACGCTTCACGGAGCACGCTTCACAACACCACTTCAGTGGTAGTCAATAAAACAGAACCGCTAAGGTACAGAGCGTTACGGCGTGAGCAGCATATTCGGCGTGAACGAAAGCTCCAGGCTGATACACAAGGTCAGCGGTGGTTCAATGATGATAGCCGTATAGACGCAATGCGCTTTTTCCATTCCCTTATTCAGGGAGCAAAAAAACAAATTATCATTGCTGATCCCTATTTCAGCGGGCTTCAGTTCGCTCAGTATTTATACAAAGTGAGTTCTCCGGAAGTCATTGTAGACATTCTCACCACGAGTAAATCTTTCA
Organism: Citrobacter sp. Igbk 17; assembly: GCF_028069775.1. Classification (NCBI taxonomy): domain Bacteria; kingdom Pseudomonadati; phylum Pseudomonadota; class Gammaproteobacteria; order Enterobacterales; family Enterobacteriaceae; genus Citrobacter; species Citrobacter sp. Igbk 17. The sequence goes on from NZ_JANEWI010000049.1 coordinate 14,818, forward strand.
AAGGAAAATCTTCTGAAGAAAAGGCCTCAGCCTTCAGCCAAACAATTGATCATCTTCGCCAGACGCAACATATAACCGTTAACACATATATTCTTCCAGGCAACCTCTTGCACGATCGCTTTGTGGTTATTGACAGCGAGGTCTGGTTTTCTGGAAATTCACTGAATTCATTTGGTAAACAGGCTTCCGTAATCGTTAAGCTCCCAGACCCACAGCCAATTATTGATAACCTCAAGAAACTGAAGACTAGGGGGCAGCCTATAGACGTCTACTTTAATGTGAATACAGGCGATCGTTCGGATAAGGTGGATGAATAATATGGGAAGATTTTCATCTCCAGTCCAAGTGCCCGTTCCAAGTCCAAGAACACTTCCTGCACAGGCAATTTATTGGGGGTGCGTGCCGGACGGTGATCCTGAACGGTTTCCGCCAGACATAAGCGCATTGCATCAACGCCGAGGCTTAAGTTCCCCTCTCCCCTTGTCACATTTTGTCGAGGCAGTTAAACAAGCTAAAAACCGAGTCTGGATAATGGATAGCCATTTCTTGTCCTCACCCAGCGATAAAATCAAACAGGATGATTATGTGCTTGATATTGCAGGATGGTTTCACCCTCGGATTGATGCCACTGATATACGCATTCTGACATGTCATGATCCTGGATTTGGTGCTTCTCAGCGCTCCATTTTTGATGTCCTTGTTGGTGACATAAATCAGAGGCGCGCTTCCGGACAAACGAAGTTTTCCTTAGTCATCAGGGAAAAAATGGATAACGATTTAATACATGACCGCTTTGCAATAATTGATGATGAACTCTGGCACTTCGGGGCGACCGTCGGTGGCTTTCATACCTCTCTGAGCGCGGTCAGCAGGGGCTGGTGTGCGATAGAAACTGGTGCTGCAGATTTCTTTAATTTGGCCTGGAAGGTGATGGTGTGAATGAACTAGTAGAATGGCCTGACATTAGTCGTAAAAATTATTCAGCAGTCAGCGAACCAGCCTCTTCAGCGGATTCGTTTTTTTCTTGGCTGATTTCGTTTGATGGCTTACTGGAGAATGCTGTAGCGGATCTGCAGCACGCATTTATCGCAAATCAAACCGATGCGGAACTGCTTATTGCGTCATGGTGTGATGGTAACACTCAAGACACTGATGATGAGTTCATTGTTCCTCTGTTCTGCGCGAAGATTCTTAATCTGTATCCGGATATTCAAACCTGGGAAAAAGTGCGCAACCTGGCAGCGAATTCGGTTGTCGTTGAGTATGGATTACGAAATGCTATGCTGGCGCTCTGCAAACAGAACTCTGACGTTGAAGAAATATATGTTCAACTGATAACCTCTGTTTTTAACGCCATTGAGTGCGGAAAACTCACCCCGTCTTTTCACCGACAACGAAATGATAATGCCAATCGTCTTTCCGCCTGGGCGAACACTCGTGAAAAGCTTGAACAAGTCTGGCGCGGCATACACCTGGCAGATCCCACAGGTTTTCAGGAGGCTGAGCTGTTTGCACTGCTGGCCGATATTGATTTCGAGAAACTGATAGCTCTTCTGAATTCATCAGAAAACCCATTTTTGCTTGATTCTATCCTGATGGTCTCAGGTGCTGGAATGTTTTCACCCCGGCTTGAACGATGGAAAAGATTGGCAGCTAGCGCGGCTCCTGCGTTTTCTGATGAGGGTGAGTGGAACGAAAATATACTCCTGCCCCTGTTACTTTCGCACGTTATGTCGAGATTGCAGGAACTTCCTCACCAGCTTTTGAAACGAGAGAAAGTCCCAGAAGACATTTTCAGGGCCGAACTGGAGGAGTTGACGGAAATTATTGCCAAAACGCTGAGCGTTCGTCCCGACTACGCCGGAATTGTAACCCGCTGGTCGGCATGGTTAACGCGCCAGATTCTGCTGGATGACCGGGGAGGCGAAGATCTATCCCGCCCGAGTTTCGCATATTCACTGCTAAATGATGCATTGGGCAGAAAAGCCTCAGCCATATCCTTACCCGATAGCAGCCCACCCCAGGCCCCTGCATGGGAAGTCCTCAGCTATTATGCTGCCCGTTCTAACTATGCTCATGACAACAGCTATCCTCTACAGGATGTAACCATCTTTAATCGGTTATGGCGTCCGGAATCCAGTGAAATCAGCAAGGTGGCATTGGATCAATTATCCTCACGCCTCTCAATGTTTTACAGGAGAGAAGGACAACCTTTTCCTGGGCTCGCTTCTCATCTGTTTGCCTTCCCGCTTGTCCAACAGGGCAATACAGCTGAAGAATGGCTGACCTTGTGGAATTCAGCTTATTTAATCAGGGAGGTTGCGGAATTCGGCATTGCTGATTCGCCTTCAGAAAAATATACGTTACGCCATCAGGTAGGTGAGATGCTTTTAGTGTTGTGTACGACGGGTATTGCTGCGCTGGACCAGCTTGCAGGGCTATACACCGATGGGCAACAGAGCTATCAGCAGGACGTTATTGACCTGCACCAGCATCTGTATGATGCCGTGACAGAGATGATGACTATTGATGACACCATCAATACCAAATACTGGAAGGAAGCCTATCTGCATCTTTGCCTAAGGCGTGCCATCTGGGACAACTCTTTGGGGGATTCTTCAACAAAATCGCTGTTCGTTCCATCAGAATACCCGACGTTCAATCAATACCTTCGCTATTATCGTTCTGACCTGAAGGATATGATTGTTATGCTTTCAAGCTGTATGAGAAATAGTATCAGTCCTGCGGCTCTAAAAGCGGTTCTTCTTGAATCAGACATCGAACTGTCCCAAATAATCGACCATTTAAAGAAATTAAATGGCATTGATGGGCAGCGTTACCCGCTCAATCAAAAGGAAATAGAGAGCCTCCACCCTCTGCTGTAGTACCGGGTCCGGCAGACGTCACATAAGACTTTGCCGACGGCCTCTTCTCTAAGAATTAGCACCGTCATCCTTTCTGAAAATATTGCTCCCTTACGAGCTATAGACACGGAAGTATGTGAATCACGCATCGTCTAAAAAGGAGTTTTGCACTCATGCAATTTGTAACTAATGGACTGGCCTGCTCTCCGTTATCTCATATAAAGGGGTAATAGAAATGTCCGTTGCTCGCTCTAAACAGACCTTCAGAAAAGCGATATAAACTACTGCCTGTTACACTTCAATTCCTTTCTGTTTCAGCTCTTTTCTAATCACACGTTTAATCCAGGCTGCCAACGATTCATCGCCATCCTGTCGTTGTGCTTCTTCCATCGCTTTGCGCAGTTCCGGATCCAGACGGAATTGAAACGGGGGATTGCCTCTTCTTTCGTTCATGTGTATTGACACCTTAATTACATGAGATGTGTGATGACACACTACTCTTACATGTCATAAATACCAACTTCTAAACTTCAATCCCTTTCTGCTTCAGTTCTTTCCTGATAATGCGCTTAATCCATGCGGATACTGAAGCGTCACCATCCATTGAAAGCGCTTTCTGAATCCCTGCTTCCAGTTCCGGCTCGACACGTAATGCGATTTGTTTGTTGCCTTTCTTTTTGAATTCTACCGTTGACATGTGTCTGACACCTGATTTACATTGATGATCGTAAGACAAGTGTAAGTCAATTGTCTTACAGAAACAACGAAGCCCGGCAGTGCGCGAACACATACCGAGCTTCTAACCACAACATTATACGAGGTAATGCTATGGCTGATGCTAATAGTACCACTAACGCCTGTTTTGCGTCTTCTGCTCTCATTTCACAGGCCGATCTGCTTTATTTTCCACTCGCCGAGGCGTTCCGCAATCTTGATTGCAGCCATCTCACTACCGAAGAAAATCTGGCGCTATCGTTTGGCTGTGAAGAGGCGCTGGCGGGGTTGTACCAGACGCTGAATTTTATGGGCGAAAGCCTGCTGACCATGGCGGGTGAAGGTCAGGAACATTTTGCGTATGAGAGCATATGCCAGTTAGGACACAGTCTGGTAAACATCAGCCAGTTGATTCCCGCGCTGGCGCAATTGGAAGCGAAAGCTGACCAGCAATTGTTTGCTGTTGCATAGTACCTAAAATAAACAGAGCGCCCATCCCTGGCGCTCTGTTCCTGCTTTTTTACCCCGCCCGCGCAAATTTTGCCGCTTCGGCGATTAGCGCGTTATCCGGGCGTACGCCGGTGTACATGGCGAACTGCTCTACGGCCTGTAAGGCAATCACCTCTGCACCGCTGATGGTCTTTTTACCCAACTGCTGTGCCAGCTTAATCACCGGTGTTTCCGGCGGCAGGGCGACGACGTCAAACACCACGCTGGCGGCAGCGACCATTGCTTCGCTGTAGGCCAGTTCATCGCTCTCTTTACCGCCTGCCATGCCGACGGGCGTCACGTTGACCAGAATATCGCAGGCAATCCCTTCCGGCTGCGGTTGCCACTGAAAACCGTACTGTTTTGCCAGCGCCGGGCCGCTCTCACGGTTACGGGCGGCGATGATGACATCGTGAAAACCAGCATCGCGAAATGCGGCAATGACCGCTTTACCCATTCCACCGCTGCCGCGGATCATAACGCGCGCGTGGTTATCAAGCTGGTGGCTGGCAATCAGGCTTTTTACCGCAATGTAGTCGGTGTTAAATCCTGTCAGCGTGCCGTTGTCATTGACGATAGTGTTGACGGAATCAATGACGCTTGCGGAAGGGTCGATGGCATCCAGAAACGGCATGCAACTCTCTTTAAACGGCATCGATACCGCACAGCCGCGGATCCCGAGTGCGCGAACGCCTTTCACTGCGGCCTCAATATCCTGCGTAGTAAAGGCTTTGTAGATAAAATTTAATCCTAACTTTTCATACAAATAGTTGTGAAAACGTGTGCCAAAGTTGCCGGGGCGACCGGCCAGCGACATGCACAGTTGGGTGTCGCGGTTAATCATGTTAAATCTCCTCGGCGTGAGACAATACGTACTGTTCGGCTTCCTGTGACCAAATCCCCTGATGACGTTCCAGGATATCGCGCAGGGCCGGATCGTCAATCTGCGTGAGTGCGGTTAGCGGTAACGCTTTGCCAGTGTAGACCAGCTTTTTCCCACCACCGACTTTTGGCAGCTCCAGCGTTGTTTCACCAGCCGCATTCAGCCCCAGAATGTGCGTCACCACTTTTGCGGCCTGAACCTTCTTCTCTTCGATCAGTTTTACCGCCGCGCGCATATCGTCGGTATTGCCGCCAGACGTGCCAACGTAATGGGTGAAAGCATAATGCACATCGTAGAAGTTAATTGGCGCACTGAACTGCTTATCCTGCGGGCCGGCAAAGAAATTCATGCAGCCATCGGCGGCCAGCAGGGAAGAGGCCAGTGTGACCAACTGTTCATTGGGCACAAACACAAAGATGTCGTCAAACCCGTGACCGCCGCTCAGCGCCATCAGCGTGTCGTAAGCCGCATCCTGGGCGTGGAGATAGTGGATCAGCGTTTGTGGCTCAGAAGGATAGTGTTTGCGGGCGTAGCTCAACTTGTCGTTATTGGTGTCAGTCACTACCAGCAGCGCCGGATTGACCGGGCCGTGCAACGCATAATCGATTGCCAGCAATCCCATTGGCCCGGTACCGCCGAGGATCAGCGTGCGCCCTTGCGGGCGAATGCCCATCTTATGGTTGTAAGTGCCTTCCTGCAGATGATAGTTGGCATTGAATGCGCCAATCACGCAGGAAAGCGGCTCAACCAGCGAGCCTTCAAAATAGGTTTCACCTTCGTAGGCCAGCAGGCAATCCTGCTCCATCACTTCATTGGGTATGATGACGTGCGTGGCTTCGCCGCCCACCCACGGGAAGGAGTAGCCGGGGCAGTCCGGGCGATCCGGCAGTTGCAGGTTAGCCTGAATAACATAGCGTTGGCCGGGCTGAAACTTATGCTGCCATTTTTTCCCCACGGCGAGAATATCGCCGCAGAACTCGTGGCCGATGATAATCGGGTTGGTGGCCACATCGTCTGGTACCTTTTTGTGATTCTCACCCTGGTTAGCCTCTTTCCAGGAAGAAAGGCACAGGCTGTCGGTCACGACCGAGGCCAGAATTTCATCATCCTGCATTTCGGGAAGGTCGAAGGTTTCCAGGCGCAGATCGCGTTTACCATAAAGGCGTAAAGCTGTTGTTGCTTGCATTGTTACCACCTCTTCCTCTTTCGAGGACAATTTGTTGACGTTGCCCCGACATCGCCGGGGCGGAAAAATCAGGACAGGAAGCCCAGCGCGTTACCGATAATCCCCAGTGCAAACAGGGCGAATATCAGCCATACCGGATTAATTTTCTTGTTGAGTAGCCGCACCATCAGCAGCGTCAGACCCAGCGCCAGCAGGCCAGGGCAGAGCTGATCGAGTATGTTCTGCACGGTCATGGTGACGGTGGTGCCGTCTGCGCCTGGCGTTTGCGATACCACCAGCGGCACGTTGATGCTGGTCCACTTGGTGACCAGCACCCCCATCACAAACAGACCAAGAATTGATGCCCCTTCGGTCAGTTTTTGCAGCAGGTTACCGCCCATGTCGCTGACGATGTTGACCCCTTTACGAAAGCCAAGCTGTAAGCCGTACCACTTCATCGCCAGACGCACTGCGTTGAAAATAAAGAAGAACAATAGCGGGCCGAGAATGTTACCGGACAGCGCCAAAGACGCGCCAAGCGCGGCAGTAATCGGGCGCAATGTTCCCCATACCAACGGATCGCCGACGCCGGCGAGTGGGCCCATCAGCCCGACTTTGATGCCGTTGATCGCGCCATCGTCAATTTCCGCGCCATTGGCACGCGCTTCTTCCATCGCGGCGGTCACGCCAATTACCGGGCCACACACGGCAGGTGTGGTGTTGAAGAACACCAGGTGGCGTTTGAGCGCCGCGACCTGGTCTTCCTTCAGCGGATACAGGCGCTTAATGGCTGGGATCATGTCGTAGCAAAAGCCCAGTCCATGAATACGTTCAAAGTTGAATGACGCCTGTTGCAGGTTGGAGCGAACAAACATGCTAAACAGGTCGGATTTGGTCAGTTTTTTCTGTTCCATGGTCGGCTCCATTAGTCATCAAGCTGATCGAGAGCTTGAGAAGAGGCGGCTTGCGCCTGCGGTTCGGCTTTACGCCACTGCGGGTTCAACTGGATGTAGACCAGCGCGATAATCACGCCCACGCCACCGAAAGCCAGCAGACTCAAATCGAGATAACCCCCGGCGATAAACCCGAGGAAGAAGAAGGGCATCAGGTACTTCACGCCCATCATGCGCAGCACCATGGCGTAACCGACCACCACGATAAAACCACCGGCAATCTGCAACCCGTGCGTGACGAAGTCCGGAATGGCGTTCAGCATGTTGCTGACCATATCGGCGCTGACAAACAGCGAGACGATTAATGCAGGAATGGCGACACGCAGCGCCTGTACGCCGAGCGCGGAAACGTGGAGCATATCGATGGTGCGAAAGCGTGCGTCTTCCGCGGCTTTATCCGCCGCATGCTGAAATACCACAGTGATGGTGCGAGCGAATACCGTCAGCACCTGGCCTGCCGCCGCGACCGGCAGGGCGATGGCGATACCGGTAGCGATACTCTGTTGCCCGACGATAACCAGAATGGCGGAGATAATACTGGCGAGCGCCGAATCGGGGGACTGCGCGGCACCGACGTTCATCCAACCCAGAGCAATCAACTCCAGCGTGCCGCCGAGCATAATCCCGGTTTTTAAATCACCAAGGATCAGGCCGATAACGGTACAGGCGATGAGCGGGCGGTGGGTCTGGAATTCATCCAGCACGCTGCCCATTCCGGCAATACAGGAAAATATAAATATGGCGATAATTTGTAGGGTACTAATTTCCATAATCTGTCACCTTAAGGGTATAACGATCCCTGCCTGTTACGGCATATTTCTACAGGCGCTATTTATTATTCGCTAACGGACTGCTCTTTTATTTTCTCAATAATATTAATTGCTGGGTCGGAGGCAACGACGCGTAAATCCAGTTTCACTCCCAACTGATCCAATTGATGAAAAGCATTAATATCGTCATCATCTAAAGAAACGGCTTTGGTTAATTGTTTTTTACCCGGTCGCCAGGCCATGCCGCCAATATTTAAGGTGGCGATTTTTACCCCTTGCTTAACCATGGCCAGTGCATCCTGCGGACGGGTAAAGAGATAAAAAACGGTTTCATTCTGATATTGCGGATTATGATAAACCGCCACCGCCTTTTCGATATTCACGACGTTGACCTTCATCCCCGGCGGGGCGGCCTGGCGTAATAATGTTCGGCGAACTTCATCGTTATATACCTCATCATTGCAGATAATAATCCGCTGGGCGTTTGCCACTTTCGACCAGACGGTAGTGACCTGGCCGTGGATCAGGCGGTCATCAATACGGGCAAGGGTAATGTTCATCAAAAATCCTCTTCGGTCGTTGCCAGATGCTGCCAGACAACGCAGGTTTGTTGAGCAATGGTCGTCAGGTGTTCGCACAGTTCATCCACATTCATACTGCTCTGGTTGTCAACCAGCTCCAGTGCCAGCGGCAGCGACAACCCGCTAATAACGCGTATCGCCGGGTTGTGCATCGCCAGCGTCGCGGCGGCATTCCATGGACTGCCACACTGTAGATCGACGGCAATCAGCCATTCATCATTAGTGTGAACGCTTACTAACTTTTTCAGCTTTGCCACGATGTCGCTGGCGTTCTCGCCGGGGACAAATGTTACCGCTTCAACGTTGGCGTCGCCGTAGACCATTTGCACCGATTCCAGCATGGCGCAGGCCAGTTTGCCGTGGGCGCAGAAGATTGCATTGACCATAAAACCTCCTTAGCCGCGCGTTTTACCGCCCGCAATGTTAGTGGTTACTCCGGTGATGTAGCTGGCACGTTCAGACAACAGATAACAAACAAAATCAGCGACTTCGCCCAAACGCCCCGAACGTCCAATCGGGATCGCGTTCTTGGTATATCCCTCGCGTAGCTGCTCAACGGTGATATTGCGGGTCCAGGCCAGCGCTTCTTCATACTCGGGGGTGCGTAGCCCGGTTTTTTCCAGAATGCCAGGCGCAATACCGACCACACGAATCCCGTGTTTGCCCAGTTCTTTCGACCACGAGCGGGTAAAGCTATTTAGTGCGGCTTTGGTGGCGGCATAGCAGCTCTGACCTTCAGAACCTTCCAGTCCGCTTTCTGAAGAGACATTCACAATCACGCCGTCATGCTGTGTTACCATCTGGCGCGCTACCGCTTGTGACATTAAAAAAACGCCTTTTTGGTTGATGTTGACCATTTTTTCAAAAGCGGCTTCATTGAGTTCATATTGCCCGGCCGGGGCTTTTTCATCGACCAGCAGGCGCGGGAAATTAACCCCCGCGTTATTCACCAGCCCATCAATACGGCCAAAACGACGGATAATTTCAGCAACGGTGTGACTGACTTCTTTGGCGCTGGAAATATCTGTTGGCCAGAAATGATATTTGCTGTGGTCGGTATATTTACCGTCGCCACCATGAATATCTGCCATTTGTACATTAGCGCCTTGCGCTAATAACTCTTCAACAATAGCCAGGCCAATTCCTGATGCGCCACCGGTAACAATAATGACTTTATCCTGTAGATTTAACCACGTTTGCATAATCAACTCCCAATTTCAGATAAGGGGACCCTGCATAAAGTAAATTATGTCAGGATCAATTCGAATATATTTACTTCAACAGCAATTCAGCGGTATGACTGTTAGTGACTAAACCGTTAATATAATTTCCACGTAATGCACCAAGTATTCCACTCAGTTTTTCTTCCCCCATGGCAATGCCGATGGAGTAACGTGCCTGCTTTAATTTATTGGTTTCGATCGAGAGTGTTTTTTCACTCATACTGGTCTCTACCGTCACGCCGTCGATATCATAAAAGCGCGAGCAGATGTCTCCGGCGACATGGCGGGCATGCAGGTCATCACTCTCTTCGCTGCCGTAAAAGGCGTGCCAGTTGGCACCGTCACGGATCGCCGGGGAGCCAATGCCGACCAGCGCGACGTCCAGGTTATCCCAGTAGGCGGAAATCGACCGGAAGTGCTGGGACTGCATAATCCCGTTACGGATCAGTGGGTTTTCCAGCAGTGCCGGGAAATCGGCCAGGTGCGATTCACCCTTGAGCTTTGCCGCGGCGCTGTAGGTCAGCGTATTGACGTGGTAACGGCTTTCAAGCTTGCCGGAGGGGCCGCCGATAATCGGTACGCAGATCAGCTGGCGCGACTGGCTGGCGGGGGATAACCCTTCGACCAGCCCCCGAACGGCGCGCCCCCATGAGAAGCCGATAATATCGCCGGGTTCCAGTAAGCGCTCCAGCAACTGTGCACCGTGCACACCCATCATCGCAAGTTGTTCGTCTTCCTGTTCGCTGTCGTAGGAGACCACCACCGCTTCTTTCAGGCCAAATTTCTGTTTTAGCTGTTGTTCCAGCCACAGGTTCTCGTTGAAGTCGTAATTAATGGCAATGGTAACGATGCCTGATTCGCGGCCACGTTTTAGCAGGCGGCTGATCGTGGTGCGATAAATTCCCAGCTCGCGGGCGATTTGCGCTTGCGTCATATCCTGTTCGTAATAGAGCTGCGCTATTTTTACGATCAGGCGGATATCATCGCTGTTTTCCGTTGCCATCTTTGGGCTCCTGCACATTTGTGCAAATCACTATATTGTCTTCTTGATCTGATATAACCCCATCGATGGCCCAGTTCAAAGTAATTTTCTCTTCTTTCAGCGCCATGAACTGGCAGTTTGTGTTGCACATTTGATGTGCAGATAGCGCGTTGTCGGCACATATGTGCTTATTGATGTAATGCCTTGATTCTGTGTATTTTCGCGCAACAAAATTGCAGGTATGGGTTGCGGACACTTTTGTGTCGAAAGGTGTGGCGGATCACAAATAGCGTTCTGGCATTCGAACACGATTATTTTTTATCGCCCGCAAGGTAGGGTATATTTCGCTTTTAATACACAAAGTCATTCAAGTTGTATCAAGGCGGCAAGGGAGCGAATCCCTGGGAGCATAGAGAGCTATGTGACCTGGGTGAGTGAGGGCAGCCAACGCAGAGACAGCCTGAAGGATGACGTGTATACAGGAGAAATTATGCTGCCCGACTCATCTATCCGATTAAACAAATACATCAGTGAAAGCGGAATCTGCTCGCGTCGCGAAGCAGATCGCTTTATCGAACAAGGGAATGTCTTCCTGAATGGCAAACGCGCCACCATTGGCGATCAGGTGATGCCTGGCGACGTCGTAAAAGTAAATGGTCGGTTGATTGAGCCGCGCGAAGCGGAAGATCTGGTTTTTATTGCGCTGAACAAACCCGTGGGGATTGTCAGTACTACTGAAGACAGCGAACGCGACAACATTGTTGATTTTGTTAACCACAGCAAGCGTGTGTTCCCAATTGGTCGTCTGGACAAAGACTCTCAGGGACTTATCTTTCTGACCAACCACGGCGACCTGGTGAATAAAATCCTGCGTGCCGGTAACGATCACGAAAAAGAGTATCTGGTGACGGTAGATAAGCCAGTCACTGATGACTTTATCCGTGGGATGGGAGCCGGTGTGCCAATTCTCGGCACCGTTACCAAAAAATGTAAGGTGAAGAAAGAAGCGCCGTTTGTTTTCCGCATTACGCTGATTCAGGGGCTGAACCGCCAGATCCGTCGCATGTGCGAGCACTTTGGTTATGAAGTGACTAAGCTTGAGCGTACGCGCATCATGAACGTTGGTCTGTCAGGCCTGCCGCTGGGTGAATGGCGCGACCTGACGGATGACGAACTGATCGGTCTGTTCAAGCTTATTGAGAACTCGTCCTCAGAAGCCAAACCGAAGGCCAAAGCAAAGCCAAAAACCGCAGGCATTAAGCGCCCGGTGGTGAAAATCGAAAAATCGGCGGAGAAAGAGAAATCACGCCCGGCGGCAAACGGTAAGCGTTTTACCTCGCCGGGGCGTAAGAAGAAAGGGCGTTAACGTCTGCCGCGCGTTGGCGTATTCGCTGACCAGGAAAACGATGCTTCCGCATCCGGTTTATAAGCCTGCTTTTTCTTCAACTGGCGGGCTTTTTTTGCCTCTGCTTCGCGCAAAACCATCAGTTTATCGATGTACTCTTTCTTAATGCTGTTGGTCTCAGCGTTGGTGAGTAGTCGACCATGTGCAATACGCGCGCGGTCGAGAAGCGTTTTCAGTTCACGCTGTTCGCGCTCGGTCATCTCTTTTTGGGTAATGCGGGGGAGTGCCATTAGGGTGCCCTCAGTTAGCCAGAGATTTTAGTTTACGGGAATCTCTGGCTGAGAGATAGCGCTGCTGCTTATCAGGCTTACGGAGAATTTACAGGCCGGATAGGGCGTTTCGCCGCATCCGGCATGCGAGCTTATATCACTCAAACAAATTATGGTGCAGTTTCTGGACGACCAACTCGGCTTCGGTGCCCGGCACCAGGAAGCACAGGTTATGGCTGGATGCGCCGTAGCAAATCATGCGAATGTTGAATGGCTCCAGTACACCGAACACCTCTTTGCCTACGCCACAGGCTTTTGACAGGTCATTACCAATCAACGCCACCAGCGCCAGACCTTCTTCAACTTCAACCCGACACAGGGCAGACAGTTCCATCAGCAGAGACTGTGTTAACAGTGTATCGCCGGTGGAGGTGGAGCCGGTGGTGTCCAGCGTCAGCGCCACACTGACTTCGGATGTGGTGATCAAATCTACCGAGATATTGTGGCGTGCCAGGATGCCGAACACTTCCGCTAAAAAGCCGCGAGAGTGCAGCATATTCAGGCTATGCAGCGTCAACAGTGTTTGTTTGCGGCGCAGGGCCAGCGCCCGAAACAGCGGCGGATTCGCGGTTTTATTACACACCAGCGTGCCGCCTGCTTTTGGATCTTTGCTGGAGCCAACAAACACCGGAATATCGCTACGTACGGCAGGTAATAGGGTTGCCGGGTGCAGGACTTTCGCACCGAAGGTTGCCATTTCCGCGGCCTCTTCGAAGGCGATCTCATCGATACGCTGCGCTGCGGGAACAACGCGCGGATCGGTGGTGTAAATGCCAGGAACATCGGTCCAGATATCGACGCGCGTTGCGTGCAGCGCTTCGGCCAGCAGGGCGGCTGTATAATCGCTGCCGCCGCGTCCCAGTGTGGTGGTGCGGCCTTTGCTTTCGCTACCGATAAAGCCCTGAGTAATGACCAGACCTTCGCTCAACCGCGGGGCAAGCTGGATGGCTGCCAGTTCGGCTAGCGCCGCTACATCTGGCTCAGCACGACCAAAGCGATCGTTGGTGCGCATCACTTTGCGGACATCAAACCATTGGGCCTGAACGTTACGCTCGCGCAGGATCTCAACAAACAGCAGGGTAGACATCAGTTCACCGTGGCTGACCAGTTCATCCGTCAGCGCCGTGGAGGTAGCCAGTGAGGCCGCCTCGGCCAGCGTAGTGATGTTTTCCAGCAGACGCTCAATTTCTTCGCGGATCACGTTCGGATAACGCAGGCGTTCCAGAATATTGAACTGAATTTGACGAATGGCGTCGAGTTTCTCGAAGCGCTCAGTCGGCTCCAGCCCTTCTGCCAGTGCAACCAGCAGATTGGTAATACCTGCTGAAGCGGAAAGCACCACTAAGCGGACGTTAGTATCGGAAAGTACGACATCCGCGCTGCGATTCATGGCGTCAAAATCCGCCACGCTGGTACCACCAAACTTGGAGACAACTACATCAGTCATAACTACCTCGTGTCAGGGAATGAATAGAGCGACCATGGCACATAAGGCAGAACAAAAACCGGTGCAGGCGCAAATGCAAATACCGTATTACATTTCGTCCTTCAATCTGCCTCTTCGTTGGCTGCACCTGCTCACCACAGTCACTTACTTCAGTAAGCTTCTGTGGATTCTCAGGTTTGCCGCCTTGACGCAAATCGAATGACTTTATGTATATAAATAAAAGGCATGGCCTGTGCTGTCAACGCTGGGATTATGCGGATTTTTCATGCTGCAACTGCGTTGAGTAACGGTACTAATAACAACGCTGAAAACCGCTATACTTTTTAGCCACGTTTGGCGGATGCCCTGGCAATGGCATTAAAACAATCACACTTTTCTGTGACTGGCGTTACAATCGATCCCAGTCACAATTCTCAAAATCAGAAGAGTATTGCTAATGAAAAACATCAATCCAACGCAGACCTCAGCCTGGCAGGCACTACAAAAACACTTTGAAGAGATGAAAGACGTTACTATCGCGGACCTGTTCGCGAAAGATAGCGATCGTTTCACTAAGTTTTCCGCGACGTTTGACGATTTGATGCTGGTGGATTTCTCCAAAAACCGCATCACTGAAGAGACGCTGGCTAAACTGCAGGATTTGGCGAAAGAGACCGATCTGGCGGGTGCCATCAAGTCCATGTTCTCCGGTGAGAAAATCAACCGCACCGAAGACCGCGCCGTGCTGCACGTGGCGCTGCGCAACCGTAGCAATACGCCGATCATCGTTGATGGTAAAGATGTGATGCCGGAAGTGAATGCGGTGCTGGAGAAAATGAAATCCTTCTCTGAAGCGATTATCTCCGGAAGCTGGAAAGGCTACACCGGCAAAGCGATCACGGATGTGGTGAACATCGGTATCGGCGGCTCCGACCTCGGCCCGTTCATGGTGACCGAAGCGCTGCGTCCATATAAAAATCACCTGAATATGCACTTTGTGTCTAACGTCGATGGTACGCACATTGCCGAAGTGCTGAAGAAAGTGAACCCGGAAACCACGCTGTTCCTGGTCGCGTCTAAAACCTTCACCACCCAGGAAACCATGACCAACGCCCACAGCGCGCGCGACTGGTTCCTGGCGACCGCTGGTGACAATAAACACGTTGCGAAACACTTTGCTGCGCTGTCCACCAACGGTAAAGCGGTTGGCGAGTTTGGTATTGATACTGCCAACATGTTTGAGTTCTGGGACTGGGTTGGCGGTCGTTACTCTCTGTGGTCTGCCATTGGCCTGTCCATCATTCTGTCCGTGGGCTTCGACAACTTCGTTGAGTTGCTGTCCGGTGCACATGCGATGGACAAACACTTCTCCACCACCCCGGCGGAGAAAAACCTGCCGGTACTGCTGGCGCTGATCGGTATCTGGTACAACAACTTCTTCGGTGCAGAAACCGAAGCAATCCTGCCGTACGACCAGTATATGCACCGCTTCGCGGCCTACTTCCAGCAGGGCAACATGGAATCCAACGGTAAATACGTTGACCGTAACGGTAACGCCGTGGACTACCAGACTGGCCCAATCATCTGGGGTGAGCCGGGTACTAACGGCCAGCATGCGTTCTACCAGCTGATTCACCAGGGTACCAAAATGGTTCCTTGTGACTTTATCGCGCCGGCGATCACCCATAACCCGCTGTCTGATCACCATCCGAAACTGTTGTCTAACTTCTTCGCTCAGACCGAAGCGCTGGCATTTGGTAAATCTCGTGAAGTGGTTGAGCAGGAATATCGCGATCAGGGTAAAGATCCGGCCCAGCTCGAACACGTTGTGCCGTTCAAAGTGTTTGAAGGCAACCGTCCGACGAACTCTATTCTGCTGCGTGAAATCACGCCGTTCAGCCTGGGTGCGCTAATTGCACTGTATGAACATAAAATCTTTACTCAGGGCGCCATCCTGAACATCTTCACTTTCGACCAGTGGGGCGTGGAGCTGGGCAAACAGCTGGCAAACCGCATTCTGCCGGAACTGAATGATGATAAAGAAATCACCAGCCATGATTGCTCGACCAACGGTTTGATTAACCGTTATAAGTCCTGGCGTGCCTGATGGCGCTGCGCTAATCAGGCCTACAGGCGCACACTTGTAGGCCGGATAAGGCGTTTCGCCGCCATCCGGCATTAATGAAATAAAAAAGCCGATATTAATATCGGCTTTTTTTATAAGATTACTCCAGGATATCTACACCTTTTCTTCATTTCTTAATTGAGTTTAATCCTAAAATAATTCATTCAACGTTATCCTGTTTCTGATATTTTCAGATTTTCCGGGTATTGTAT